>QHZK01000128.1 GCA_003224635.1 Acidobacteriota bacterium
TTGCCGGTCAAACTTCTCGCGCCGTCCGTCTTTCTTGACAATCATGTGGGGGATTTCATCGATGCGCTCGTAGGTCGTAAAGCGGCGCCCGCACCGGACGCACTCCCGCCGGCGGCGGATCGTGTCGCCAACCTTCGCCTCGCGCGAGTCCACAACCTTGTCTTCAATGTGCCCGCAGAAAGGGCATCTCATGAGAGAAACAGTTGTCAGTGGTCAGTCGTCAGTGGTCCTTTGTCCTTCGTCCCTTCTCCTTGTTCTCGGTCCTATGCGCGGCGACTGTGACGAGCAACAACCGGCAACGGACGACTGACAACGGACCAAGGACACCAAGGACTACCGACCAGCGTCAGACTTTCTCTTCCATCGTCGCCCGCTCCTCCTTGGCGATGGCTCCCAACTTCTTGAAGGTCAGCCCCTCGTACAACAGGATCAACAAGCCCAGGGCCCAACACGGGACCTGCGCGACGACCCCCGCCAGGATTCCCGCGCCGGTGGCTGCCTGCGCTTCCACGTGAAAAATGTGCAGCGCCTGTATGACCAGTACTTGGTACCCTCCTCCCACTCCAGGCAGTTGCACGAGCAGACCCGCAGCGGCAAAGACCAATGTCAGCGCGGCGCCCCACCACGAGACCTGCGCGGGCGCTCCGCCCAAGCTTTGAAAGACAAGCCAGAATATGCTGACGTTGAGGAACCACAGCGCCACGCTGCAAGCCAAGCTAGCCAAAAGGTCGCGCCAGTCTCGAATGGCGTCAAGGCCCGATGACAAAGAGCGAAGGAAGCGGCTCAATTGAGACCGCCATTTTGACGGGAGAAAGCTGAAGGCGCGCTCGACGCGGGCCGTCAGCGGCTCAGAATACAAACGAAAGAGCACCAAGCCCATCACCGCGAGGGCTATGAAAATCAGGCCCGTGTACGCGTACTCTCCAAGATGTGCGGCGCGGGCAGTGGGTTCCAACCGCAGGGCCATGGCAAACAGCGTCATGGTCGCCACGGTGTCGTAAATGCGCTCGAGGAGCAGAATCGCCAACTGGGAAGCGAAGGGAACGTCTTCCCGCCTTGCGATGTAGGCGGGACGCACGGCCTCCCCAACCCTGCCGATTAAGTAAATGGAGCTGAACCCCAGGATTTGGGCCGCGAAAAGGCCCCACAGGGAGGCCCGCTTGATGGGATCGAGAAAATACCGCCAGCGCAGCGCACGAAGCAGAAAGGTAAGATAGGAGGCGGCCACGGCCGCTAGCAAGTACTCAGGACGCGCGTGCAACAACGACCGCCACAAGTGGTTCCAATCGAAATTTTGCCAGTCGGGGCTTCGAGTCAGGTGGTAAACGACTAACCCCAGAACACCTGCGGTTACACCCAGGCCCAGCCATCGTCGCGTGCTCTTTTTCATTGGAGAGGTTTGCTCACGCCTTTCAAACTCGCAAAGTATCGAAAGCAGCGGTTTAAGTCAAGGCGCGAATCAAGCCCAGTCGAAAGTCGAGAGTCCAAAACCAAAGGTTCGCCACGTCGACTTTGACATTCGACTCTTGACTTTAGACTCTCGACTGGTCCTTTGGTACAATGCCCGCCACGTTCCTGGGTCACTCATGGACCGGAGCATGGTCTGGCCAAGTAGGTCCTTTGGATAGGCAGAGGAGAATGTCCTGAGTGGACCCGGAACTCATAAGACGGTGCCTCGCGGGTGAGAACTCGGCCTGGGAGGAGCTGCTCAAGGGCAACACGCGCAAGGTTTACAACCTGTGCTATCGGTTCTGCGGACGACCGAGCGACGCGGAGGATCTGACCCAGGAGATCTTTATCAAGATCTTTCAGATGCTCCGGACCTATGACCCGGCCCAGGGCGCCTTTTTCACCTGGCTGAGCCGCGTGGCCCGTAACCACCTGGTAGACCACTACCGCCGCACACGAAAGGACCGCGTGACATCGTCGCTGGAGGATGAGGGGGCAGGGATCGAAGAGAAGTCCGGCCCGGGGGAGGGGCCGGTGGCGCAGGTGGAATCGCGGGAACGGAAGGAGCTCTTGCAGGCCGCGCTCGACAGGCTCTCGCCGGATATGCGCGAAGCGGTCGTCCTGCGCGACCTCCAGGACCTGGACTATGAGGAAATCGCACTGATCCTCGGTGTGCCTGAGGGCACGGTGAAGTCCAGGATTAACCGCGGCCGGTTGGAACTGGCGCGCGTGCTGAAACGTATACAAGGAATGAGCGGTTAGTAACCCATGACGCATCTGGAAGTGGAAAATCTCGTCAGCGATTACCTGGAGGGCGGGCTGGACGCGGCCCGCGCGAGCCAGGTCGCGGAGCACCTGGCGGCTTGCAGCGGGTGCCGGGAAATGATTGCCGACGTCCGGCGCGTGGTCGAGCTTTGCCGCTCGGCGGACGACCTGGAGTCCCCGTCGTGGCTGGTTTCAAAAATCCTGCTGGCCACCGTGGGCGAGAGAAAGCCGACCCTCAAAGAGCGAATCGCCGCCTTCCTGCGGCCCGTCCTCCAACCCCGGCTCGCCTATAACATCATCGGGATGGCAGTGTTCTCCTTCTCGATCATCATCAACGCTGCCGGCGTCAACCTGCGGCACCTCAAACTCGAAGACCTGAACCCGCGCGCCTGGGTCCGAATGGCCGACCGCAGCGGCCACCTGCTTTACGCCCGCGCCGAGAAGTTCTGTTATGACCTCCGGGTGGTGTACGAAATCGAGTCGCGGCTCCGGCAGCTCCGGCAGCAAACCGCTCCGGCGCCCGCCGAACAGGAGAAGGAAGCGCCGAAACCCCAGGCCCCGGGTGGTCCTCCCGGGGGATCGACCGACGGCGGGAGCTCTCAAACTCAACAGTTAGCTGCACTCGGCTTGTCCGTGAAAGACGCCTCGGCCCTGGTCACAGCCGGCCGCCAGCCGGTCCCGTTCGCAAGGAGCACAACGCGATGAAATGTCCCACCCACCCCTCGGTTGACGCGACCGCCTTCTGCGGCCAGTGCGGGCGCGCGCTGTGCCCCGACTGCAAGCGCGAGGTGCGGGGCATGATCTACTGCGAGAGCTGCCTGGCCGCGAGGCTTCACTCTTCCAACTTTCCACCTATCCTCGGCCCGGGCGGGGGTCCGCAGCCGGGCTTGGCCTTGTTCCTGGGTTTCATTCCCGGAGTGGGCGCCATTTACAACGGCCAGATCGTGAAGGCCATGGTCCAGGTGCTCATCTTTGGATCGCTGATCGCCCTCAGTGATAAAGTCGGCGGTCCGATGGATACCATCTTCGGACTGGGGGCGGCGGCGTTTTATTTCTACATGGTGATCGATTCCTATCAAACCGCGCGGCGCAAGCTCCTGGGGCAGCCCACAGAAGAATGGCTGGGGCTGGGTGAATTCAAGATGAATGCGCCGATCGGCGCCGGTTTGCTGATTGCGTTGGGCGCGCTGTTCTTGCTCGACAACCTGGGGGTACACGTTTTCACTCACATCTCGAGGTTTTGGCCTGTCCTGCTGATCGTAATTGGAGTGATCCTGCTCCAACGGCGCATGGGCGGAGGCACGCCGCCGCCTCCCGGGACGGGGACCGCGTCGCCGGGAGCGCCCCCGAACGTCCAGGGTCCGCGGGCACCGTAGCCGGGTCGTGCGGCTTCGAGGAAGACCGTGGTTTCGAGGAGAGGGAATGGACATGTGGCACAGCGGATTAATCGTTCCCCTGGGGTCGTTCGTGATGGTCGTGCTCATCGTCGCCATCGTGTCTGTGCGAAAGATGCGCGAAAAGGAGCTCGAGGCGCACCGGGAACTGAGGCTGCGTGAGATGGAGCACGAACAGAAGATGAGACAGATGGAAATCGAAAGGGCGAGGCTTGAACTCGAAAAGGCCAAAATGACCAAGAACGCTTAGTCGGGAGTGTCATTCCGAGCGCAGCGAGGAATCTCGCCCTGAGAATAGGAGATTCCTCGTCGCCTGCCGCTCCCCGGAATGACAGGTATGACGACCGCCGCGACAGAGCCGGAGGGTCAAATGGGCGCGATATTTCCGTTCTTCTTTTTTCCCTTCTCGGGAGTCCTGGTGCCGGTGCTCATTGTGGGCATCGTTTTCTGGTACAAGGCGCGCGAGAAGGAGATACAGGCCCAACAGGAACTGCGCATCCGGGAAATGGAGCACCAACGCAAAATGAAGGAACTGGAGGTCGAACTCGAGAAGGCCAAAGCCCAGCAAGCCGGGTCGAAGGCTTGACGGTTGAGGGCTTTGCCGAAAAGGATGCGAGGTGACAAATGGGCGACCTTTTCAGGCCGGAGATGGTTCCAATCTGGGGAACGGTCTTTGGCACGCTGATGATCTTCGGCATTGTCGCGGTCGTCTTCTGGTACAAGGCGCGCGAGAAGGAATTGCAAGTCCATCAGGACATGCGAATCCGCGAAATGGAGCACCAGCGCAAGATGAAGGAGCTCGAGCTGGAGATTGAAAAAACCAAGGCGAGCCAGGGCCAGCCCAGGGCGTCGTAGACACCAAGGTGTCGCCAGACAAGAGGTCGGCCTTACTCCGGCGTGCGGCGTGGAGGAAGTCATGGAAACGGGAGCGCTGATTCCGCTCGCTTTCTTCGCCCTGGTGGTTTTGATCGTGGCCATTACGACCTTGACGAAGCTGCACGACAAGGAAATGGAGGTCCACCAGAGCCTGCACCTGGAGGAGCTGGAGCACAATCGCAGGATGAAAGAGCTTGAGGCGGAGCTGGAACGGGTCAAGAGGAACGGTCCATAGGTCTCAAGTCCGGCAGTTCGGAGTCTCGGGTGGCAACCCCGGACGCCGGACTGAGTGACGGAGCGACTTCGAAGACGTAGGGTTTCTTGTTATGGCCTTCGCGCCTACATCCTCATCACGATATCGGCGCAGCTTGACCGGGCCGGTCATTCTCATCACGCTGGGCGCGATTTTCCTGTTGGAGGAATTCGTCCCGGACTGGGGCCTCCGCAAGACCTGGCCGATTTTGCTGGTGGTGATTGGCGTTCTGAAACTGCTCGATGCCGGCCGGCCACCGCGCCCGCCGGAGGGCCCGCAGGTGTAGGCGGAGCCGCCGTAGAGGCGTTCCCACTGGAACGTCTCCTTCGCGGGGCCGGCGCCGAGCGCCGCTACAGAGGAACATCATGAGCGCTTACGCGTATCGTCGCGGATCGATCTTCTGGGCGCTGACGCTAATCGGCGTCGGGTTCCTCTTCCTCTACCAGAACTTCAATCCCGAGGTCCATCCCTGGCGCATCATTGGCAAGTTCTGGCCGATCCTGATCATCTTCTGGGGGGTCTCGAAACTCATCGACCACCTCCTGGCGCGCGCTCACCCGGAGAGAGTGCCCCCGCCGCTCTTCTCGGGCAGCGAGGTCATTCTGCTGGTGATGATTCTGATCCTCGGCACCGTGGTCTCGAGAATCGTGTTGCACGACTGGCATCGCTGGCCGTCAGACATGGGTATTGACATCAATGACGACGAGTGGGCCAACATGTTCATGAACACCTACACTTACACCGAGACAGGTTCCTGGCCGGTGAAGCCTCAGCCCTCTCTCATTATCGAGGACCAGCACGGGGACCTTGAAATCCGCGGCACCGACCAGGCCGCCGTGGACGTGGTGGCGAAAAAGGTCATCCGCGCCGAGAACGAAGCTGGTGGCAGGAAACTTTCCGATCAACTCAAGGTGGACGTTGTGGAGGAAGCCGGGCATTACCTGCTGCGCTCAAACCGCAGGTCGCTCCCGAACGGCGGGCGCCAGGTAAGGACCGACCTCGTGGTCCGCGTCCCGAAGGGGACGAGCACCCAGATCACCTCCGAGCGCGGGGACGTTCTGCTCGATGGGCTGCGGGGAGACCAGACCATCACCGCCCAGCACGGCGATGTGCATGTGGCGAGCGTCGAGGGACTGGTGCGCGTGCACAAATCGGGCGGCTCGACCGACGTCCACGACGTTAAAGGCAGCGTGGAGGTGGACGGCCGCAGCCAGGATATCGACGTGTCGCGGGTCACGGGGACCGTCACCGCCAACGGCGATTTCCCCGGCTCGGTCGAGTTTCAGGACGTCAAGCAGACGCTCCGCTTTATCTCCTCACGCACGGACCTGACGGTGCAGCAGCTCACGGGCCGGCTCAGCATGGAGATGGGTTCGCTTGACGCCAGCGGCGTCGACGGGCCTTTTGAGATGTCCACCAAGGGCAAGGATATCCAACTGAACGGGTTCAGGCATGCCGTCAAGATCTCCGACACCAACGGCGACATCAACCTCAGCGCGGCAGCCCCGCCCATGCACCCGATCGAGATCGATTCCAAGAAAGGCGGAATTGAGCTGACCCTGCCCGCGAACAGCAGCTTTCAGATCGAGGCCACGTCGCGAAACGGCGAGATCGAGTCCGATTTCTCGGCGCCGGGCCTCAAACTCACCAAGGAAGGAGATACGCCCTCGCTCAGCGGCAGCTACGGCAAGGGCGGTCCCACGATCAGGCTTTTGACCGCCTATGGCACCATCCACGTGATTCGCCAAGGGCCGCACCCGCCGACTCCTCCGTCGCCGCCCGGCAAGCCCGCCGCTCCCGCCGAAGGCGCTGATGAGACCAGGGTCAGGGCGCATCAACCTGGAGGAGCCTTGGACGACGAGGCTTACGAGTCCCGGTGTTTCCACGACTGTCAGACTTGCCGATACTCGCGTGCTGCTGTCGTAGCGCCGCCCTTTAGGGCGGCCTGTTGACATAACACGAGATGCCGGGCTGAAGCCCGGCGCTACTCCGTGACCCGCGCGAGCTCCTGAAAGAAACCGGGAAACGAAATATCCACGCAGCCGCTGTCATGGATGACGGTCGTGCCCTCGGCTACCAGCCCCGCCACCGCGAAGGCCATGGCGATGCGGTGGTCGCCGTAACTCTCGATTTCCGCGCCGCGCAACCGCTGCTTCCCGGCCACGCGCAGGCCGTCGGGGAATTCCTCAACTTCGGCCCCCATGCGCCGCAGGTTTTCGGCCAGCGCCCGGATGCGGTCGGTCTCTTTGACGCGCAGTTCTTGGGCGCCCCGGAAGGAAAGCCCGCGTTCCGCCTGCGTCCCGAGCACCGCAAGGACCGGCAACTCGTCGATCAGTCCGGGGACGGCTTCGGGCGGGACCTCGCCGCCTTCGAGGGCGCTCGACTCCACGTGCAGGTCGCCCAGCAGCTCGCCGTTGATCATTTCCACGTTCAGCACCTTGATGCGTCCGCCCAGGGGCACGAGCAGGTCGAGCAAAGCCGTCCGGGTCGGGTTCAGGCCCGCGTTTTGAATCACCAGGTTCGACTCCGGCACGACGAGCGCGGCCGCAATGAAAAAGGCCGCCGAAGAGATGTCGCCCGGCACGTAGAGCTTCCGGCCTTCGAGGCGCGCCGGCCCGCGCACCGCGATCGTCTGGCCGTGACGGCCGATCTCGGCGCCCATTTGCTCCAGAGCAATTTCCGTATGGTCGCGGGTCGGGAGGGGCTCGACGACCTCGGTTTGTCCTCCAGCATACAGGCCCGCCAGCAGGACCGCGGACTTCACCTGGGCGCTCGGAACGGGCAGCTCGTAGCGCAGCGCCCGGAGTTCTCCGCCCTCGATTTCGAGCGGCGGCAGCCCGCCTTCTGCGGTCCGGATGCGCGCGCCCATCAGCGCCAGCGGCTCCACTACGCGCTCCATCGGACGGCGGGAAAGCGACGCGTCACCCTCGATGACGGAGCGAAAGGATTGGCCCGCGAGGATGCCTCCCAGCATCCGCATGGTCGAACCGGAATTGCCGGCGTCGAGCCTCCCGGACGGCTGGCGCAGGCCCTTCAGGCCCCCGCCCTGGATGGTCAGCGTCTCGTCCTTGCGCTCGATCTTCGCGCCAAGCTTCTCGAGGCACGCGAGTGTGCTCCGGCAATCGGCGCTGGACGAAAAATAGTGGACCTCGCTCGGACCCTCGGCGATGGCCGCGAGCATGGCGTAGCGGTGCGAAATCGACTTGTCGCCGGGAACCCGGACCGAACCCGTCAGCCGCTTGGCGGGTTTGACCTTTTTTGTCGAGCTGAAAAATGCCATGGCCTCAGATCACATCATGCCCCGAGGAAGCCGCGTGTCGATAGGTGCGCGGCCGGCGCGGACGTGACGCTTACTCTACTCACTCGCCCTTGCCACTTGCCGCCCGATTCGACATACTCTGCCTTCCGCCAGTCACACAGAGGCCAGCGACACAGGGGGAACCACGATGAGCAAACTCACTCGACGCAAATTCATCGCCCGCACGGGGACAGGCTTGGCGGCGTTTCAAGCGACGAACACGTCTCGCGGCAGGGCAACTCCCGCTCGTGCCGCACCAGCGCGAAAGTTCTATGCCATCCTGAGCCTCGGGCGGATCGGTTTCAGCGGCACATTCGAGCAGTCGGTCGACCTCGCGCGCAAGTACGGCTTCGAGGGCGTCGATCCGGACGCAGGTTTCTTCGCGCGGCTCTCGGATGCGGACCTCAAACGGCTGCTCGACGATCTCGCGTCGAAAAACCTCGAGTTCGGCGCAGCCGGGCTGCCGGTGGAGTTCCGCAAGGACGAGGCCGCGTTCAGCCAGGACCTGAAGAAACTGCCGGCCGCGGCGAAGGCTCTGGAACGGGCGGGCGTCTGGCGGGTGAGCACGTGGGTGCTCCCGTCGAGCAACAATCTCACCTACCTTCAGAACTTCCGCACCCATGCCTGCCGCCTGCGGGAGTGCGCTCGGGTGCTCGCCGACCACGGCCAGCGCCTTGGGCTCGAGTACGTGGCGCCGCGAACGTTCTGGCGCGGCGAGCGGCATCCTTTCGTCCACACGCTCAGCGAAATGAAAGAGCTGCTCGTCGCCATCGGCACGGACAACCTGGGCATCCAGCTCGATAGCTGGCACTGGTACAACGCCGAGGAGACGGCCTCTGACCTTCGAACCCTGCGCGGGAGCGACGTGATGACGGTCGACCTGAACGACGCGCCGCGGCTGCCGCTCGACCAGCAGGCGGACGACCGTCGCGAACTGCCTGCCTCGACGGGCGTGATCCCGGTGAAGGAATTCCTCGGCGCGCTGGTCGAGATCGGGTATGACGGGCCGATCCAGGCCGAGCCGTTCAACGCGCGGTTGCGGTCCCTGCCGCTCGAACAGGCGGTGGCCTCGACGGCCGAGGCGGTGCGAAAGGCGTTCGAAGAAGCGGGCCTGACGTAGATGCCCGTTGCAGTCGGTCGTCCGAGCCACCGGCGTTTTCGGCGCTGAGGACGGCGCCGCAACATAGGGCGATGGCCAAGCGCCAAAACGGTTGGCGGAGAAAACGATTCCTCCGAAAGCGGGAGCAAGCTCCCGCACTCCAGAGCTCCCGCACTCCAAAGCACCGCCTAGCGAGGTTCGATCAAGGCAACCGCGTCCGCGCGCACGGCCTCGCCTCGGCCGACCGCGTCCAATCCTTCGCCGCTCTTGGCCTTGACGCTCACTTGTTCCGGGCGCAGGCCCAGCGCGCGAGCCACTTTCTTCTGCATGCGAGGAATGTAGGGCGCAACTTTGGGGCGCTCCAGCCCGAGGGTGGAGTCGAGGTTCACAATCACGAAGCCGGCGCGGTCGAGGAGCTGCCGGACGCGGCGCAGAAACAGCAGGCTCGAGGCGTTGCGCCACTTGGGGGAGGTGTCGGGAAAGTGGCGTCCGATGTCCCCGAGTCCCGCCGCGCCCAGCAGTGCGTCCGAAATCGCGTGCGCCAGCGCATCGCCGTCCGAATGACCGAGAGGGCCCTTGCCGAAAGGAATCCGCACTCCGCCCAGGATGAGCTTTCGCCCGGCCTCCAGCCGATGGATGTCATTGCCGATGCCGATTCTGTGCGGGCAAGGCATAGGAGAAAATGAAAGAGAAAAAATCAAAAGGCGAAAATCAAAAATGAGGCCGACCAGTCCCGCGGCCGGTCAGCCTCGGCCGGCCTCGGAAACTGCGCTCGAGAGTTTCTGTCTTTGACTCTTACTTTTTGCTTTTCAATTTTCAATTTTCAATTTTGAATTTGTTTTCCGATTGTTCCTGTTCCTGGGACTGCTCCTGCGCAATATAAAGGCGCGCGACCGGAAGGTCCGAGGGCCGCGTGATCTTGATGTTCCGGTCGGAGCCCATCAGGACGGTGACCGGATGACCGAGCCGCTCGACCAGGCTCGATTCATCGGTGCCGTTGAAGCCGTCCTGGGCGGCGCGCGCGAACGCCTCCCGAATGACGTCGTGCCGGAAGGCCTGGGGCGTCTGCGCCAGCACGACGCGCTCGCGCGGGATGGTGCCCCGGACTAGTTGTCGCTCCACCTGCTTCACGGTGTCGACGCTGGGAACGCCGAGGATCACCGCGCCGTCTTGGCGCGCGTGGTCCACCACGCGCCGGATCAGGTCAACCTGTATGAATGGGCGCACCGCGTCGTGAACTACGATGATCTCCGTCGCCGCGGGAACTTCCGCCAGGGCTCGCGCCACGGTTTCCTGTCGCGTCGCGCCCCCGGCGACCAGCCGGACAGGCTTCGAGAAGCGCTCGCG
>QHZK01000528.1 GCA_003224635.1 Acidobacteriota bacterium
ACCTCCCGGGCCACCTCCAAAACGAGCGCGCGTTAGCGGGCAGGGCGGACGCCCAGTGACGTGGCAGGTCCAAGTACGTTACCTTAGCTCGCACCTCGGCGATGCCGGCATGCACCGGCCCCGCGTCGGGCTCCTTGACGGAAAAAATGCGCAGGAGTGCTCCTTGCCGCTCTAACGCTGCGACCTCGCTGAGAATGAAGGTCTCGGAGAGCCTCGGCCAGGATTTGATTATATAGGCGATGCCGCACTCTTGCTTTGGCCTCGGAATAGAATTCTGATGATTTCGCAAGGCAGGTCCCGTTTACCCTTACTTCGATGCACCGCTTCTTCGATATACTGATTGAGCCGGGTCCCTCCTACTGGGTGACAAACTCATCGATGTTGTCGTGTGCGTGCCGTCGGGCTTTCCGAGACGGCAGGGAAAATGCTTTCGGGTCGGCAAGCTCCACGAGACGCGCGGCCGCCCTCCTTCCCCCGCAAAGCTCGATGGACGGATCGGGAGATGGATAGTCCGTCCGGTCCAAGTCTGCCATGATGCGCTCCGCCAGGGTCCTCGGCGAAAGCTCCCATGATGCGCTCCGCCAGGGTCCTCGGCGAAAGCTCATCCGGAAAGATCGCGTCGATGAGCCCGCGCTCGGAAAAGAGTCTGGCGCGTGTTGTCTGCTCCGCACTCGGGCCCTGTCGCGGGATCACTAACGCCTTCTTTCTCAAATGCAGGATCTCGGATAGGGAGTTGTAGCCCGCCATGGTAATCACCAGATCGGCGGCGTTCATGTAGCTCAAAATGTCCTCCACACACACCTCGACCGAAACGCCCACCTCGGATGCCAGCGTTTGCAGGCACTCGCGCTGCAGCGGCTCCATCAAGGGACCGGTGATGAAGAGGGCTTCAAAGGGGAGTTCCTTGCCGAGAAGGCGGAAAGCCTTCAAGCAGGCCTCCATGAGAGGATAAGCGTCGTAGCCTCCTCCGGCGGTGACTACGATCAACCGGTCCTTTCTCATTCGAAGCTTCTCTCGGATCTGTTCCGGCGTCCGGTGGGATTCTTCGGAGCAGACGTAGCCGCAGTACCTGATCTTCTCTCCCAGCTCTCGATCGAGACCGTACTGTGAGGCCGTGTCGAATACATCGCGGCATCCATAGATGAAAAGCTCGTCATAGTACGTTTCGACGAGTTTATAAAAGTTCTTCTGCCTCCATACAGCTCGAGTGACCTCCGGGGAATCCAAAATGTCCCTGAGGCCGAGGACAATCCCTGCTTCTCGCTCCTTGAGCAGCCTCAACGTGGGCAGCAGGTCCCCCCACACTCCCGCCGGGACATGGTCCACCAGAAAGAGTTGGGGCTCGAAGATATCGGCTGACTTCTGGATAATCGAGGCGCGGAGGGCCTTCGCTTGGTCGCTGCCTATGCGCAGGCTGCGTGGATACCACACTTCGGTGTCCACCTTGATGATCGAGGGGATCTTGATGTAGTCGATGCCGCTCGGCAACGGGAACACGCTTCCTGAGGCGCATCCGATCAGCATCAGGACGCTGGATCCCGGCACGTCTTCAACGAAGCAGCCGGCAATGTCGGAGGTCCTCCTCAGGTGTCCGAGGCCATAACCATCGTGAGAGTAGGTCATGAGTCGGGTCGAGTCGCCATTCGTCGAGCCCTCAGTTGGGGTGTATTTTGAGAGTATCATAAGCGTCGTGTTCTCCCCACAGGTGCGACCATTCGATGGTGGGGGTGCACGGTAATGGCAGAAATCAGGCGCCCACCAGGCCGCTATGCATTACGGTCTCCCCCGGCTGAAATTTGCCGCGACGGCCAACTCGAGGGCTGGAGGGCGTCAGGGCCTTGGCCAATTGCTTCCGATTTGAACGGCAGCGTCTGTAACCAAACTTGCCCGTTCAACTTGCAGGACCGCATCACGGTAGGCGTGAGTCGGACATCAGTCGTTCCATCAGCGCCCGTCGCAAAACCTCTACGGCAAGCGCGGAACCCCCTTTGTCCGTCGTCGGTTTGGCGAGGACGTTGCACAGGGTACCAGCCCACAGGCAGCGTCACAATCCGGTGATTACTGTACACAAGGCCAGGAAAAATACCGTTAAGGATAAAGGTAGTTAGGGCGAACGCGTGTTCCTTTTCGGTAAACGTTTCCGGAAAATGAGGGTATGACGTCGGCATCATGGAAGCTGGTTTCGTCGTAAGGGCGGCAAAGATTGCTGAAAATTGCTCCAAGTCGGCGGGCTTGGTGGCTGCTTTCAGAGGGAACCCCTCCGCCTCAATGGTTTTCCGATCGGTCTTCGCTTGGACAAACGCGTTCCCGCTGAAGGCCTCATGCGGCGCGTGCCGGCCGTAAGATCGTCCAACAGGGCGGCGGCGCAGGCGAGCAGCCGCCGGACACGGCCTGCCCAGTCGCGGTCGAACAGGGATAAGCGGCGACCCGTACACCTCACCAGTTCAAGCGCCTCGTAGAGCCGAGCGCGGACCAGCCGCTCGCGTGAGGCGCCCGGAGCGTAGCCGGCCAGGAATGACTCCTGTCCCTGCTTGAGGCCGGGCTGCTGCCAGATGGCGTACCACAACGCCAAATCAGCCAGGAACCGCCCGACGTCCAGTGCGGGGTCGGCCAGGCCACTGGCATCGAAGTCCATGAGGGTCAGGCCGCGAGGGTTAACCCAGAAGTGTTCGGCTTTGAAGTCGCCGTGCGTGAAGGTGAGGGGCTCCTGCGGCAGCCGCTCGTACAAATCTCGGGCCCGGCCGATCAGCGACTCGATCGCAGCGCCGGCGGAGGGTAACAGCAGCGGGACGAAATCGCATTTGTGTTCGACTTCCGTGATCTCCGCCTCAAAGCTGCGCGGTCCGGGCAGTTCAGCCACCTGCGGGGCCTGGTGCAGTACACTT
>QHZK01000530.1 GCA_003224635.1 Acidobacteriota bacterium
GCCTCCGTACCGGCGCCGCAGGCACTGGGTCAAGAACTCGATGTCGCGGATGCCGCCCCGGTCGAGATCCACATCGGCCGCCCTGGCGCGGCCCTCCCGCGGCTTCTTCGACTTCCTCTCGTGCGACAGGAACGTGCTGTCGATAGCCCCGAACTCCGCCGGTGCGCCGTACACATAGGGCTCAACACCGCGCAGGAACTCGCGCGTGATCTGCGGGTCGCCCGCCGAGTGCCGCGCCTGGATGAGCATTTCCAATTCCCAACGGCGCGCGCGGTGTTCGTAGTACGCGAGGGCGGATTTCACCGAAATCGCCAGATCTCCCTGCTCGCCCTCCGGCCTCAGCCGCAGGCCCACGCGAAACACCGAGCCGTAGGGCGTGGCCTCGGTAATGGCGCGCGTGATGGCGCGCGACAGGCGCACCGCATACTCTTTGTTCGAGATCAGCGAGCCGCGTTCCGTGCCGCCCGCTGTTTCCCCGTCGTGGGAATAGAGGAAGAGAAGGTCGATGTCGGAGCTGTAGTCCAGCTCGTTGCCGCCCAGCTTGCCCAGGGAGACGATGCTGAAACCGGCGCGCGCGGTCCTCCCCTGAGGGTCGCGGTATTGGGGCTGTCCGTGGCGCTTCTCGAGTTCGAGGTCGCAGTAGAGCAGCGCATTCGTCAGCACTACGTCCGCCAGCGCCGAAAGCTCCAGGGTGGTCTCGCCCAAGGTCGAAAGACCAAGAACATCCTTGAGCGCGATGCGCAGATGATTCCGCTGCTTGAAGCGCGCGAGCCGCGCCGAGAGCCAGGGATCAGGACTGGTAATCGAGAAACGGGCGAAGTCCTGCATCAGGTCTTCTTTGGACTTGAGCTTGGTGAAGTTGCGGTCGCGCGCAAATTGGATGGCAAGGGCCGGGTCAGTCAAGAAGGTCTCGGCTAGAAAAGCGCTGTAGCCGAAAATCGCCACCAGGTACGTCAGCGCAGAAGGAAGCCGCTCGATCTCGCCCAGCGCCTCCCGGCCGGCGGCCTGGGCATAACGCTCGAGCAGGCTCAGGGCGCCGTCCGGATCCGGCGACTGCGCCAGCAACGACCCGAGCGTCGCCAGCAGCGCCGGCCCCAGTTGCCGCTCGAGCCGGGCGAGATTCGCTTCGGCCTGGGCGGGATTCTGGAACCTGAAGGCGGAGAATTGCGCGCGCATTGACTCCGATTATACCCTCTCGACTCATCAGGGGAGTTGCAACCCGCGCCTCTCACTGAGAGAATATGACCGGACTAAGCTTGGCAGGACTATCCCGTTTGACTGGGGGACATGCTTCCAGGGGAACGCGGGAGGTGGATATGTTTGCCTTTGCCTTATGGAAGGGGCTCTCGAGCCGGAAGTTCAGCAGGTCCGAAGGGGAGACCGTCACTTACCTGGGGCCGGGTGTCGAATTCGAGGGCAAGATCAAGGTGGCCAACGGCGTCATCCGCGTCAACACGCGCGTCAAAGGGGACGTGGTGTCGGACGGGCTCGTGATTGTGGGCGACCGCGGGGAAGTGGAAGCGACCATTCAAGCCAAAACCGTGAGCGTGGCCGGAAAGGTCACCGGCAACATCCACGTGTCGGAACGCCTCGAGATCAAAGAGCACGGCGTGGTCTTGGGCGACGTTTATACGCGCGTGCTCACCGTCGAGCCCGGCGGCTACTTCGAGGGCCAGTGCAAGATGCCGGTCCCGGAGATGGAAAAGCAGCCAACGGGCGGCGCTCCATCGCCCACAGATTGATTCCTCGCGGGCCTGAACTGCTCGCGACGATACCGCACTCGGTCGAGGCACCCACGCCTTCACCGTGACGTATTGTCGCGGCGGTATGTCGGCAAGGCGGCTGCCGACTCGATTGGTCGATGACTTTGGCGGGGCTCCGCCCTCCGCAGACATGGCCCAGCGCTTTTTACCACGGGCTGCAGCATCGATCCCCGCTCGCGTGAGACTGGTTCGGTCCTTAACATTTCTCTAACAATAATTTCATTGACACTCTTCTTCCTTTCTTGTTACTTCTTACGCTTGCGAGCCGCGCGGCGGCGAACTCGCAGCTCCAACGTGAAGGGGAGTTCAGTCTGGATAGGGCCTTGTGAACTCGCTGTGTAGCGAAGCCACAACAGGTGACGCGAGGGAATGTTCGTCCCGAAACGGATGTTCTTGACCAAGGGAGTCGGGAAGCATCGTGAGAAGCTCACGAGCTTCGAGCTGGCTCTGCGCTCGGCGGGGATTGCCGCCTGCAATCTGGTGCGCGTCTCGAGTATCTTTCCGCCGCGCTGCAAGCTGGTCTCCCGCGACAAGGGCGTGAAGGAGCTCAAGCCAGGTCAGGTGACCTTTGTGGTGATGAGCGAGAACTCCACGCGGGAGCCGCATCGTTTGATTGCGGCCTCCGTGGGCGTCGCCATTCCAGCCGACCGGAACACCTTCGGCTACCTTTCGGAGCACCACTCTTTCGGCCAGACCGAAGTCGTTGCCGGCGAGTACGCCGAAGAGCTGGCGGCGGAAATGCTCGCCACCACGCTGGGCGTGGAATTCGACCCGGACCGGAGCTGGGACGAAAAGAAGGAAATCTATCGCATCTCGAACAAGATCGTCCGGACGATGGAGATCACCCAGTCAGCCATCGGCGACAAGCGAGGCCTGTGGACCACGGTGCTCGCGGCATCCATCCTGCTGG
>QHZK01000129.1 GCA_003224635.1 Acidobacteriota bacterium
TTGCTTGCGTTTCTGGGCAAGCTAATCGCGCGTAATGGCAGGGCCAGTTCCTATCAAGTTGCGGGACTTGTCATTTCCTGCCTGGTCACCGCCGCGTCAGCATATCTCTACTTGGAGGCAGTTGATGCAGTGTCCCGTCCTCGCGCGGCATCAACCTCCGCGATCGTTTTTGTTGTCGTCCCCGTACTTTTGTTCGTTGTGGGTGGTGCCGCTTATGGAATCCTTGTTTTTTTGCATTTGTACGCGCGCCGGCATGGCGGCGCCTAACCAGGCAGTCGAGCTGACCGCTGGCTCGCATTCGCTCGCCGCGGCAGCTCACCGCCAGCGTTAGCCCACAAAGGAGGAAACATGAAATCGATGCTCCGTATGTTGTCAGGGGCGCTGTTGCTGTTTCTGAGCATGAACGCAAATGCCGCGAACGACCCACAACTCGTCATGGAAGAGTTTATGGTGCCGGCCGTGGACCCTGGCATCAGCCTGTACGTGCGTAACAAACACCCGCAGGGAGTGAACCTGTTCCCGGGCGAAAAAATCCTGCTCTTTGTGCATGGTGCTACTTACCCCGCTGAGACCGCGTTCGACTTGCAGTTGAACGGCCTGTCCTGGATGGACTACATTGCGCGCCACGGCTATGACGTGTACCTAGGGGACCTGCGCGGGTATGGCAAGTCCACGCGCCCGCCCGAGATGGACAAGCCGGCCGCGGACAATGAGCCGATCGTGCGCACCGAGACCGCGGTCAAGGACGTCGGCGCGGCGGTGGACTTCATTCTCAAGCGCCGCGGCGTCTCGAAGATCAACCTGCTGGGCTTTTCGTGGGGCACCACCATCATGGGCTGGTACACCGTGCAGAACAACGACAAGGTCAACCGGCTCGTGCTCTACGCGCCACAATGGATCCGCACTACTCCGTCGCTCATTAACCCAGGCGACAAGCTCGGTGCTTACCGCACGGTCTCGCGCGATGCTGCGAAGGGTCGCTGGCTCGCGGGCGTGGCCGAGGACAAGAAGGCGGACCTGATCCCATCAGGTTGGTTCGAGGCGTGGGCGGACGCCACCTTTGCGACCGACCCGGTCGGCTCGAAGCAGACGCCCCCGGTGCTGCGCGCGCCCAACGGAGTGGTCCAGGACGGACGCGAGTTCTGGGGGGCGGGCAAGGCGCTGTACGACCCGGCCGGGATCCGGGTCCCTACCTTCCTCGCGCACGCCGAGTGGGATGCCGACCTGCCGAGCTACATGTTGCACGCCTACTTCGCCAAGCTGACCAATACACCATACAAGCGCTACGTGGAGATAGGCGAAGGCACGCATACGGTCATAATGGAGAAGAACCGCATGCAGCTGTTCCAGGCGGTTCAGCAGTTCCTCGATGAAAGGCTCAAACCGAACCAGTAAGCGTTCACCGGACAAACTCGGTCTGGAAGTGGCCGAACGGACTGGCACTGAGAGCCGGCTAACAAGGGTTTGCAGCCGACCGCTTACAGCGGCGGCTGAAACCTCGCGTTAGCTTGACAGAGACAATGCGAACGGCGGTCGCGATGTCTTTGAACCTCGTGGGCGTGCTTATCTACGCTTTCGGGCTCGTAGGGCCACTCACGCCCTCCGAGGGCATGCCGAATCTGGTCGAGGTGTTTATCTTCGCCTGTTGCCCGGTCGCGCTTCTCGTCATCTCCTTTTTCATGTCGCGAATGCTAGCGGCTCGGCTCATCGCCTCCGTCGAGATCGCCTGTATCGCTGGCTTCACCGGTTGGCTACTGTGGCTGCAGTTACGGACAAGCTAACCAGCGGTTGGATCGGGCCGGCGCACCCGCGCGGCGCCGATGCTGGCCGGGAAGCGGCCGGCCGCTCAACCGCCACCCGTTGGGGCTCATGAAGAGTTCACGTCTAATCGTCGCTTCGTTAATGCTGTTTGCGGCATACGAAAACGCTCATGCGGGTTCATGTGTGACTTCCATCAAAGGCAACACTTCGTGGAAGCATGTAGCGCAACCGAAGTACGTGGAATTGAAGCGCGGGGAAGACACGCTAAAAGTTTTTTGTACCTCTAGGGAGAAGCCGGTTTCGGATATGGATCTGCTCTTGGCCGCCAAAGTTGAGGAACCGAAGGAGGCCTATTGCTGCAACACTTTTGGTGCGTTTAGCGGCTTTGAGTCGCGCGCCGCGGACGGCCACCAAGAATGGTGGCTGCGAAAGGACAGGTTCATAGTCCATATCGTTAGCTCTCGCACCACCCCCGAGTGGTCCGCTGGGACCGATGTCGAGGCGCTAATCAAGCAGTTGGTCATCAAATGAGCCCCAACAAGCGGTTCCAGGCGACGCCCTCGCGCTGCGCGCTCGGCGCGCCTGAACCGCGGCGTTAGGTGCCCGGCTTGAGAGCCATAGAGCGTTATAGTCAATACCGCCTGTTCGTGATGAGTACGTGGTTGTTCATGCTGGCCAAGTTCGCCTTCGTCCTCCTCGGTGGCTTTCTTGCTGTGCTGTCTGGCTTCTTCTGGCCGGCAGGGTATAAATGGTTGCCAAAGTGGTGGGCCGCTGGGTTTTCTTGCGTGTTCGCCACATTCGTGCTGTTCGGCTGGACGGGTGTCTTGATGGCCGCCTTCCTGAAGTGTGACGTGTGCGGGCGGCGCCCGACATTGGTGTGGGACCTACGGTACAAGCAGTCCCACCCAAGCTCTCGACGGGGCCACCCCATCAGAGACTTCCTCATCCCCCAGGAACTTCGCCAGAGGAAGTTCCAATGCGTGCACTGCAAGAGGGAATTCTCACTGTATGGCAACGGGGCACCTAACCACGGCATTCAGCCGACGCGCTGACGCGCGCGGCTGATGCTGGGCGTTAGACGCCAAGGAGACATCATGACAGTCAAGCGTATGGACAATGTCGGCATCGTGGTAGACGACATCGACGCCGCCATTGAGTTCTTCACCGAACTTGGCCTCGTGCTCGAGGGGCGCGCCCCAATAGAAGGAGACTGGGCAGATGGCGTCACTGGATTACGCAACATGCGCGTCGAGATTGCCATGATGCGTACGCCGGACGGTCACAGCCGGCTCGAGATGTCCCGATTCCTCGCGCCGCCTGTGGTCGCCGATCACCGCAGCGCCCCGGTGAACGCTCTCGGTTACCTACGCGTCATGTTCACCGTGGAGGACATCGACGATACGCTCGCCCGGCTCGGCAAACGCGGCGCGGAGCTCGTCGGCGAAGTGGTCCAGTACGAAGACACGTATCGGCTCTGCTGCATCCGGGGCCCCGAAGGAATTCTCATCGGGCTTGCCCAAGAGCTCGGGCAGCAGACTTCCCGATGAGCACATGTGACAGGCACAGACCTGATAGGGTGCGTACTCGCGGTGGCTAGGTGCCGTTTGAGGGCGTCTAACAACGCGTTAGGCATGGAGGCGAAGATGAAACGATGTGTTCTTGCGATATTGTTGTTCATTCCCATTTCCGTTTTCGGTGGAGACTTGGAGGACGGCCGCGCTGCAATTTCCTCTAGAGACTATGCCAAAGCGAGAACATTGCTAACGCCATTGGCCGAGGCAGGCAACCCAGTTGCGCAGAATGCAGTCGGAGTTCTGTACACGGAAGGTTGGGGGGTCAAGCAAGATTATTCGGTGGCGCTAGCGTGGTACCGAAGGGCAGCGAACAGCGGTGATGCGAGGGGCCAATATAACCTTGGACGCATGTATGACAATGGTTGGGGGGTGCAAAAGGATCACAGGGAGGCGGTCAAATGGTTTCGGAAGGCCGCCGAACAGAAGTACTCGCAGGCGGAATCCATCCTTGGCGCAATGTACGCCACAGGCGATGGGGTCGACAAAGACTACGGCGAGGCCATGAAATGGTACAAGCGCGCAGCCGAGCAAGGTGATCCTGAAGCACAACGACGAGTCGGATTCATGTATGTCGAGGGGCAAGGCGTGCCCCAAGACTATGCCGAGGCAGTTACCTGGTTTCAGAAAGGCGCCGACCAAGGGCATACTGGCAGCCTCTACTGGCTGGGTCGCCTCTACCATGAGGGCAAAGGGGTAGAGCGGAATCGGGACAAAGCCGAAACATTTCTGAAACAGGCGGCGACACAGGGCAGCAAGGAAGCAACAGAGTACTTTGCGTTGCAGCGCAATATTCTGCAGTTCATCTTGGCTTTGGATAGCGACAAAGACTGCAATCAACGCAAACTTGTAAACACGGAACTAGTCATTCCGCCAACGTCAGCAAATAACTTCACCGCAGTGGAACGCTGGACCCTAGACAGGTGCGGGAAACCCACCTTTTATCGGGTTACTTTGAATCCCAGTCCACGTGGAGGTACTGATTTTAAGGTGGGGCCGGAACGATGAGTCGAGGAGGTTGAGGTCAAAAGAACCATACTGCATATTCGCAGAGGTCCCAATGCGGCTGGCAACAGCCTAACTTTAGGTGCAGCGGACGCCTATCGGCGCCGCTGACCATGAGCAGTACCATGATGCGCCAATGTACTGGAGCCACTACGATGCAGCGACGAGCCTTTCGCTCGTAAAGGCCGCCGGCCTCGAAGTTGTGTGGGATCGTTGGGTCGCGGAAGGGGCGAGCGGGCACCTGTTCGTATTGGCCCAGCGGTATGACACCTAACTGCGGCTTGGAGCCGTCGGCGCAGGGCGCCGCGGCTCAAGCCGAGCGTTAGACGGCATGCCTTCGGCGTTTGACGAGAACGGCTATGCAATCATCGACGCGGTCCTCGATGAGGAGCAGTGCGAAGCGGTCGCTGATCGCGTATCGGCAGCCGCAATCGTGCGCGCGGGTTCCCGCAACCTGCTCCATGACGCTTGGTGTGCAGAGCTCGCGCTGTACCTCAAGAGCTGCGCCGCGATCGCTGAGCACTTTCCTGCCACAGCCGTCGCGGCACAGTGCACGTTGTTCGACAAGTCACCGGCCAGGAACTGGCTCGTGGCCTTGCACCGAGACTTGAGCATCCCCGTCCGCGAGCACATCGCGCATCCCGATTGCACCGGCTGGTCCGAAAAGGAGGGCGTGCTTTTCGTGCAGCCGCCGCTCTCGCTCCTTGCGTCGCTTGTAGCGGTTCGGGTACATCTCGACGAGTGCGGCCCAGGAGCCGGCCCATTACGCGTGGTGCCTGGCTCCCATCGGCATGGGAGACTGTCCAAGAGCGAAGCCCGACATCAGCAGCAGACGAAGGGTGAGTTCGAGTGCTTCGTGAAACGCGGCGACGTGTTCCTGATGCGGCCGCTACTGCTACACGCGTCGTCCAAGGCGACGGCACCCTCCCGGCGCCGCGTTCTGCACTTCCTGTTCGGCCCGGCGGAATTGCCGCACGCGCTGAGGTGGCACAATGCCATCTAACAGCCGCATCGAGCTGACGGCGCTGCGCGCCGCAGCTCATACGGCGCGTTGGACGGTCGGACTGATGGATGGCGCCCCGCAATTGGAGTGAGAAGTGAGATGATCTGATGCAGCCCTCCTTGTCACCACAGCTCACGCCCCGGATCGTCGTCGATCAGCCGGTGGCGCTGTACGACGCTCCGCTCTCGATTGCTCTGGAAGGCTTCGCCCCTAGAACCCGCGTGACCGTCACTGCGACCTTCCAGGTCGCGGAGGCGACCCCGTGGCGATCTTGGGCGGCGTTCATCGCCGACGATGGCGGTCGCGTTGCCGTCACGCGCCAAGCGCCCGTTGCCGGAACCTGGGAGGGCGTGTCGCCGATGGGTTTCTTCTGGTCGGCGAGCCCCGTCCCGGGGAAGTGGCGGCCGGCACCGCCAGATTGGGTCATGTGGTCCTCGGTCGCGCGCTTGCAGGCCGAAGCGCCCGGCACCGCTCCCGCAGAGTTGACAGTCGAACGCCGATTGGCCGGCGCCGGCGTTTCTCGGCGACCGGTGCACGAGGCTGGCGTCGTGGGAACACTGTTCCTGCCGCCCGGCGACGGGCCACATCCGTCCGTGATCGTGCTCGGCGGCTCGGATGGTGGTATCTCGGAGCATCGTGCAGCCCTCATCGCCTCGCACGGCTATGCCGCCCTGTCGCTGGCATACTTCGGTGCCACCGACCTTCCATCGGAGCTGATCAACGTCCCGGTCGAGTACTTCGAACATGCCGTCAGCTGGATGCGCGGACAGCCGTGGCTGCAGGACGGCTTCCTGGCTGTCTGGGGAGCGTCGCGCGGCGGCGAACTGGCCTTGCTACTCGGGGCAACGATCCCGACGATCAACGCCGTGATCGCCTACGTCGCCAGCGGCGTCCTCCACGGCCCCTTCGAGCCTCACGACCCACCCGACACCCCGCCGTGCTGGACTTCGGGCGGGCAGCCGCTGCCATATCTGCAAGAGCACAACGCCACCGACGATCCGACATCAGTGGACTACACCAAGTCGCCCGTCGCCGAGTCACCGCGCTACCTCTCGCAGCTCCGTGACGTGAACGCAGTGGAGCGGGCAACGATTCCCGTGGAGAGAACGCATGGACCGATTCTCTTGGTCTCTGGCCACGACGACCAGATCTGGCCCTCGTCGATTCTGGCCGAGATCGCAATTCGACGCCTACAGCAGCACGGTCATATCTACCCGTTCCGCCATCTGAGCTACAAAGGCGCCGGGCACGCGATTTACATTCCGTACAGTCCCACGACTCAGATCGAGTACAGGCATCCCAACGGCGTGCACTACACTGGGGGAGGCTCGCCGCGCGCCAACTCGGAGGCGGGGGTAGATGCGTGGCGCCGTGTTCTGGACTTCCTCGAAGAGAGCGCGGGGTTCCGTCGGTGAGCCGTCCAACTCTCCGGTGCAGCGGACCGGGGGCTCGCGTTGCTCGCCCTCCGGCCGCTGACCGGTGGCGTTATGCGCACTGACGGCAGAGCCAGAGATGGAGGGCTCCCGCTCTGGCCGAGCAACGCAGCTCCGGGGGCATCTGCCTGGCGAAGGAGGTCTCCATGAGAGACCATGGAACGGCCTGCAGCCGACGCGAGTTCGTGGGTGGGCTGACCCTGATGGCGTCGGCTGGACTCGGGATGCGACCTGAGCGCGCCGCTGCCGAGCTACCGCCCGAGACGACGAAGCTGCGGCTCCTCAAGGAAAAGGGCCGAACCTGCTGGGCCCCACAGTACGTCGCCGAGGATCTGCTCAGGGCCGAAGGCTTCACTGACGTGACCTACGTGGATTTCCCGGGCGGTGCGGTCTCGGAGTTTCTCGCGGCCGCGAAGGCAGACCTCAGCCTGCACTTCGTGGGACCGAACATTGTTCGGCTGGACCAGGGGGACCCCGTGGTGTTCCTTGCCGGTGTGCACACGGGGTGTTTCGAAGTCGTCGCCACGGAGCGGGTGAGACGGCTCACCGACCTCAAGGGTAAGATCGCGGGCGTCCCGGATCTCCGGGGCGCCGAGTACACCTTCTTCGCCAGCATCGCGGCCCACGTCGGCCTGACTCCCGGGAAGGACATCACCTGGGCTGTCAATCCTCCGGAGGAATCGATACGGCTCTTGAGCGAGGGCAAGATCGATGCCCTTCTTGGCTTCCCGCCTACGCCGCAGGAGCTGCGCGCGAAGAAGATCGGCCACGTCCTGGTCAACAGCGCGGTGGACCGCCCCTGGTCCCAGTACTTCTGCTGCCTGGCCCTCTCGAGCCAGGAGTTCGTGCGGAAGCATCCCGTCGCGACCAAGCGGGCCCTGCGCGCGATCCTTAAGGCGGCAGACATGTGCGCCCAGGAGCCGGAGCGGACGGCGCGCGCGCTCGTCGACGGCAAGTACACGCCCCGCTACGACTTCGCGCTCCAGCTCGTGAAGGAGATTCCCTACAACCGGTGGCGCGAGTACGACCCTGAGGACACGATCCGCTTCTATGCCCTCCGCCTGCACGAGATCGGAATGATCAAGTCGAGTCCCCGGCAGATCATCGCTCGGGGCACCAACTGGCGGTTCTTTAACGATCTGAAGAGAGAGCTGAAGGGGTAGCGAGGGGCCCAGCCGCGCGAGGCCGCCCCCCTGTACCACACTCATGCACCCGTGGAGATGTTAGAGATCGGCGTGAAGCGAAAGCAGTGTGGCACATAACTTCGCAGTCGAGCGGACGCGCTTCGCGCGCCGCTCACCGCGAGCGTTAGACGGGCAAACTTTTCGCGAGAGCACATACATGAAAACAAGAGGGCTCGATTTCGCGCATGGGTGCTTCTTACTCTGGGGGCTGACTAGGTTGTCCATAGGTGTCATTAGGGCGAGATACACAGACGCGGAATGGGCCGGTGGAGCCGGTGGAATTCTCCTTCTCTTACTTCCCCTCATCTTCGTATCATTCTTGGCGATGCTAGTCGGAATCGTATTGGCGGTTCGATTCTGGAACAATGGGCTTCTGGCGTTTCTCGCTGGGCTTAGCGTTCTGCAGATCGTTACGGAGTTCCCCACTGAGCATGGCCCGCCTGCGTTCCAAAAGACCGCTCCAATCGTGTACGGCGTGATCGTAGCTACGGGATCCGGATTGTGGTTCCTGGTCCTGAGAAGGCGATACCGTCCCCAGGCACGACCCCTTGTGGAGGAGTGACATGTCCTGCGCGCTTTTCGGTTCGGGTGGATGCTGCTCGGACCGTACCGCGCCGCAGAAGGGGCCGTTGCAGACAATCAAATGGCGACGCGGACGGCCGGGCGAGCTTTGCTGGCGGCAGTAGCCGCATGCTCCGTTTCCTGTGCAGTCGTTCTAGGGCTCAGCCTTCCGGCAGGCCCGTTGGTCGAGTCATGGACGCGATTCCGAGTGGTTTGGACCATCGCGTTCATGGGCGGTGTGCTTGTCGCAAGGATTGTCGGTGGGCGCCGTGCCGTCTAACCCCCCGTTGGAGCGGACCGCTGGCTCGCCTCCGCTCGCCGCGGCCGCTCAACGTGAGCGTTAGGCGCGTTGGCGCGGCTGCACGACAACACTACCCAAGACAAAGGAGACACTATGAAAGCATTAGGCCCGCTCACCAACGTCGTTTGCAGCGCTCTTCTACTCGGCTGCGCTGCTTCTGCCCCGATGACCTCGGCGTCTCTGGATGCAGAAGCTAAAACATTTACGCCTGAGGCTGGCCACGCGAACGTCTATGTGGCACGACCTGGAACGTTTGTTGGCGCAGCTTTGACTGTCCAGACTTTACTCGACGACCGCTCCGTGGGCCCCTTGGCTCCCGGCACGTATCAACTCTTGAGTGTTGCCCCTGGAAAGCACGTCGTATCCACTGTCTTGGCGCCACCCCGCGGACAGCGGGTTGGTTCGCCTATCATCGTAGGACCGGAACGCGCATTTGGGTACGTCACCGCCGAAGCAGGCAAGAACTATTTCTTTGAGCTTAGCTTAGGCACGGGATTGGATCCGGGACAACCACGTAGCTTTCTCCGACTGATAACTGAGCAGCCAGGAAGAGAGGTAATCTTGCGTTTAAAACGTGCAGAAGCAACCAGATACTAAATTCAAGTGCGCCTAACTCTGCGCTCCAGGGCGGACCGGCCGCGAGCGGCCGGCCGCTGAGCTAACACGTTAGACGGTGTGGCAACAGGACGGCGCGGATGACGGCCATCTCGACGGTTGCGGTAGGTCTATTCATAGCGGCGTGGGTCGTGGACGTGGCGGCTTGGTTTTTAGGCATCGCAGAGATGATCGCGATGGCACGCTTCGTCCCAAAGGTCTACCGCATGGGGCCATGCTTGCTCCGCGCACAGGTGGCAATTCGTCGGCCGATTTGGCCTCGATCCACCGCGCCAACCGGCGAGACGGCATCAGGTCGGTTCAAGATCCTCGGTCCCGAGGAAGTGTTATTCCGTCCTCATGTGGTTGGCCTTGGCATCCACACTCCTTTCCCATTCAAGGGGATCGTGCGCTGGCAGGGTGTGCAAGCCAATGTGGAAGGTCGCCCTCTTCTGGCCAGCATCGTATTTTTTGGCGCCTGGCTTGTGGGCTGGACTATGGGCGGAATGCTCGCCCTGCATCGCCCACTGCGGGTACGCAGGGGGTCCTGTTCCTACTGATCGGGTGGTTCGGTTGTGGCGCGATCGGTTCGCTCTCACTCTGGTTCGAGCTTCGACAGGCTCGCGCTATCATTACAGAACTCGATGGGGCGTTTGGGTCCGACCGCGTCTAACTCCGCAGTGGAGCGGACCGCTGGCTCGCATACGCTCGCCGCGGCCGCTCACCGCTAGGCGTTCGGCGGCGCAAGGCTCGATAACGCAATGGCGTGCCAATGAAGGTTCGTGAGGCTGGTGCTCGCCTATTGGCAGGTCTTGCGCTCGTCTTCGCCATTGGCACGATGTGGGGACTCTTTGAATTGGCGCTCCGCCTTCTGCAGGGCCGCGGCTTCCCGCGTTGGTCCATTCTGACCTACATCGGCGTCGCGTTCGGTCTGGGCCTTGCCTATCTTCTCGCGGAAGCACTGTGGTACCCGCTCGGCAGAGTCCTGATCGACCCCGACAAGGTCACCGATCCTCTTTGGAAGAGATCGCTTCGGCTTGTGGCCCTTCTGGCTATCATAGGCGTCGTATTGGCAGCTAGTGTCTTGGCGGAAAAGAGCGGTTGGCTTCCCATAGCGCTGACGTGGTGAGTATCGCAAAGCCGCCGAACCCCGCAGTGGAGCGGACCGCTGGCTCGCATGCGCTCGCCGCGGCCGCTCACCGCGACCGTTCGGCGTACCAGCGGGAAGACGGAGGAGGCCATATGGCAGGTCGACGACCGGTGGTTATCCTGGCGCTGACGTTACTGGTTTTGCCGGAACTCGTGCTTCACGCCACGGGCAAGCCCATCACGACGATGGCCCATGGCCCCAAGGGCGACGTCGAGTTTGAGACGCTCACGCTGAGCGCGAGCGACTTCTGGGACGGCGTCAAGATCGGGCAGCGCGTCACCATCTCCGGCGAGCTGCTCCTGCCGAAGGGCGAGGGCCGGGTGCCCGTCGTCGTCCTGTCGCATGGCGGCGGCGGCGTGGGTCGCGCGGAGGACACCTGGGCTCGTGAGCTGCGATCACAGGGTATAGCCGTGTTTGTCGTCGACAGCTTCACCGGCCGCGGTCTCAAGAAGTTCCCGCCCGAGACAGAGCTGAGTCGCGCCGGGCAGGTGTACGACGTGTACCAGGCCCTCGCGCTCCTAGCGACCCATCCCAGGGTCGACCCCGGCCGTATCGCGCTGATGGGCGGGTCGCGCGGCGGCGGGCTGTCCCTCCTGGCCGCGATGATGAGATCGCTAAAGGCGCAGGCGCCCGCCAACCTCGAGTTCTGCGCGTATCTCGCGCTTTACCCCTCGATCAACGCCACGCTCGACTACGGGAAGGTAGCGAGCCGCCCGATCCGCCTCTTCACGGGCACGCTCGACGAGGCCACCTCGATCACCACGGTCCGGGGCTTCGCCGAGAAGCAGCGGGCGGGCGGCGCCGACGTCAAGCT
>QHZK01000534.1 GCA_003224635.1 Acidobacteriota bacterium
CTCAACCTCGCTGCTCTTCGACCAGGACCAGGCCGACGGGCGATACGACTGGAACATCTCAGAGGTGAACAAGATCTTCCTTCGCTACACTTACTTCAGCGCGCTCCTCAACAATCCGCCGCTCTTCGGCCTGGCAGGTGGTCCCGCGGCGGGCGGGCTGAATGCCGAAACGGCTCACTATCGCGATCAGCTCGTCAGCCTAAACTACACTCACACTTTCAGCCCCACCCTGCTCACCGAGGCACGGTTCGGAATCGTTCGCTTCGCCTTGCAAGGCTTCCAGTTCGACAAAGGACACAAGACTGACGACGAGGTCGGCATCAAGGGGATCAATACTGACGACCCGCTGACCCAGGGCTTGGCCGGCATCACCGTGAGCGGACCGGCCGGCGGGTGGACCATGGGGCTTCCTTCCGGCCCCGGAATTCCCCGGCTTCAGTTCAACACCATTCTTCAGTGGGTCAGCAATTGGACGAACATGCGAGGAAACCATCAGTTGCGCTGGGGCATCGACGCACGCCGACAGCGCTTCGACTTTCTCTCGGTGAACGAGAGCTCGCGGGGGAACTTCAATTTCGCTCAGAACATAACGGGGGATGGCGGGATCTCGGGGACAGGCCTCGGCATGGGCAGTTTTCTGCTGGGTCTGCCCACCGGATTTGACCGCGCGGTATTCAGTCAGTTCCCTGCTGAAAGGGATACCCGATTCGCCTGGTACTTGCAGGATGACTGGCACCTGACTCCGAAGTTGACGGTGAACCTCGGACTGCGGTACGAGTACATCGGCCCTTCGACGCCGCATTTTGCCGGAGGCGGAGTCAACTTCGATCCGAATACGGGCAACCTGCTGCTTTCGGGCATCGGTCAGGTGTCCCGCAGCGCCAATGTACGTTCGGATTGGAACAACTATGGGCCGCGCATCGGGTTTGCTTACCGGGCGCTCACGAGCACCGTGATACGCGGCGGGTTCGGCCGGAGCTATTTTTCCTCCAACTACGGCGGAGGCGTGTTTGGCACGCTCTGCTGCAGCTTCCCGGTGCAGACGCGGCAGGACATTTCGCAGTCTGCCAACTACTTCCCCATCAGCTTTCCCGGTCAGTCGTCCGCATACAGCCTGGACCAGACCATACCTCCTGCGCCTCTACCCCAGTTCCCCAGCTCGGGGTTGCTGCCCTTGCCCGCAGGACTCGGGGCGTTCCACGTTCCCTTCAACAACGAGGTCTCTTACGTCGATACGTGGAACTTCACCGTCCAGCATCAGTTGACTCCAACACTCACCACCTCGGTGGCGTACGTGGGAAATGCGAGTCGGCGAATGTATGACGACTACAACTTGAACGCGCCCTTTCCCGGTCCCGGCAGCCTCAACTCCCGGCGCCCCTTGGACCCGCTGGGAATCGACACGAGCGTTGACGTGCGCTGCCACTGCACCAATGCCAATTACAACTCGCTGCAGTGGACGGTGGACAAGCGCTTCGGCATGGGCTACGAGGTGCACTCCGCTTACACGTGGTCGAAGGCTTTAGACCGTCCCTTCGGGGGTTTTGGCTGGAGCAGTCAAGCCGAGAACCCACATGACCGGAACGCCTCCTACGGCATTGATGAAAACAGCCGGGCCAGCGTCTGGACCTTGTCTCACGTCTGGCACCTTCCCTACGGACGAGGTCAGCGCTGGGGATCAAGCGCCTCGTCCTCGAAGCAGGCGGCGCTTGGGGGCTGGGTTTTCAACGGCATCACTTCCGTGATGAGCGGCTTCCCGGTCGGCATCAACTGGAGCGACACCACCTCGCTGAACGGCGCCTTCGGCCAGCGTCCTGACTTGGTAGGGAGTCCTACCAAGAGTGTCCCCGCCGGGCTCATCTACAACCCGGCAGCCTTCGCCAATCCTCCCCTCTATCGCTTCGGCAACTACGGGCGCGACCCGGGTGACATTCGCGGTCCCGGATTTGCTTCCGCGGACTGGGCGCTGTGGAAGGAGTTCTACTTGAAGACTCCGCTGGCCAATGAGAATACGACTCTTCAGGTCCGAGTAGAAACATTTAACCTGTTCAACCGCACCAACCGTCAGAACCCTAATAATACGGCTGACGATCGCAACGCCGGACTGATCTCCGGTATCCTGACACCCATGCGACGCATGCAGTTCGGCTTGCGACTCGCCTGGTGAGACGGTTTCCACCGCGGGGCGACTGATCGAGTTCCGACGGCCGCCTCCTGCTCCCGCCACACAGGCAACGCGGTCGGCGTGTCGGAATCACAGGGCGCGGCCAACCTTTTGGGCACACCACTCTTTGCCTTGGCAGGCTCTGCGCTCTTCTTGCGTTTGTGTCTCTTGGGCAAAGGGTCGGCGGAGGGAAGGCGACGTCCTGAATTAAGACGAATGGTCCTCGGGGGCCAGGGTTACGGCAGTTGGGGCTGCTTCGAACCCTCAGAATCCAGGGTTTGCTTCGTCGCCTCAGGGGTGGCCACCGCTCTGGGCACTT
>QHZK01000535.1 GCA_003224635.1 Acidobacteriota bacterium
GCTTCGTGACATCGCGACTCTCATTCTCGAGACAGGGATGCGGCCGGAAGAGGTGTTCACGGCTCGAAAGGAAAATGTCCACCTTGACCGGTGCTATCTATTCGTCCCCAAGGGCAAGACGTGCTTCGCCCGCCGCAACATTCCGCTCACGGACACGGCGGTAAGCGTCCTGAAACGGAGAATGCGAAAGGCGAGGTTCGGCTGGTTATTTCCGCATCCCAGAAACCCGCAAGTGCCGATGACAACGATTCAGAAAGCTCATGAAGAAGCTTTGAAAGATGCAGAGCTCAGGTCCCGATTCAGGCTCTATGATCTTCGGCACACCTTCGGTTCACGGTCGGCGATGGCGGGAGTTGACCTCGCAACGTTGAAGGAACTCATGGGGCACTCCAACATTTCGATCACGATGCGGTACGTTCACCCGACACCGGAGCACAAGCAAGAGGCAGTTCGGAAGTTGGAGCAATTCAACGTCGAACACGTGAACACGTCTTCGCGAAGCACGAAAAGCGGTCCGGGTCCCCACAAAAGTCCCCACAGTCCGAAAATGCCCCAAAAGGGCAACTGGCGGAAGTTGTTGTGCAATAAAGGGTTGGATGGTGAGCCGTGAGGGAATCGAACCCCCAACCTACTGATTAAGAGTCAGTTGCTCTACCAATTGAGCTAACGGCCCATCCATTATACTCGTCGACTCGCGGGTAAGGACCTACGGGCGACCGGCTTTGACCTACGGTGGAAATTTGAGCTTCCGCTCCAGCCTCACCAAGCCGGATGCCCGGTATGCGTCAAAGAGTTTAGCACAAACTGCCTCGCGGTTTTAAGACTGTTCCTCGCTTGGTAGTGCGCTAATTGTAGCGCACTACCCCTCGCTTTACTTCCCCTCCGCCCCAGAGCTTGATGAGACGGTGATACCAAGTGTCCGCGTTGTAATCCAGCAAAGAAACGCTCGCCTAAGGAAACAAAGCTAGGCATAATTGCGCCTCGTTTGTCGAATGAGGAGTGTTGGCTGCTGAAAACCCGGGAGGGATCATGAAAGCCGGTTTGATAATAAAGTTGTCGCCTCTTCTCGTGCTCTTCAACGTCGTGGTCTTCAATGCGTCTTTCGCACGCGCCCAGACGTCGTCTAGGCAGGTCGGCGCTATCCTCGACCAACAAATTCAGCTTCCTGCCGTCACCGCGTTCCAATTGGGCCAATACCTGGCGGCCAAGATTCCAGCGCTGCCCGCGCCCCAGAGCGGCGATCAGTGGACCGCCGAAGCGACGCGCCTGCGCCGGCACATCCTTGAGGACATCGCCTTTCATGGATGGCCTCGGGAATGGGTTGAGGCACCGCTGAAGTTCCAGGACCTCGGCCCGATGCAGTCCGGGCAGGGTTACTACATGCGGAAGCTTCGGTTTGAAATCGTGCCCGGATTCGAGACCACCGGCATGCTCTACGAGCCTGGGAAGATCAGCGGCAAGGTCCCTGCGATCCTGAACGTAAACGGTCATGACCCCAAAGGGAAAGCTGCGGAGTACAAGCAGAAGCGCTGCATCAACTTCGCCAAGCGCGGCATTTTCGCCTTGAGCCTCGAATGGCCGGGCTTCGGCGAACTGTCCGAGGCAGAGAACGCCCACGATTTCGGCGCGCACCTTGACCTCGTGGGAGCAAACGCACTGGGACTGTTCTACCTCGCCATGCGGAAAGGCCTCGATTACCTGGCCGAGCATCCGAAGGTCGATCCGAGGCGGCTGGGCGTGACAGGATTATCGGGCGGCGGCTGGCAAACTATCGTCCTGGGAGCTCTCGACGAGAGGGTCACAGTCGCCGCCGAGGTAGCCGGATTTGGCTCTCTTCAATCCAACATCTCTCGTCCCATTGACACGGATGAGGTCGAGGAAGACCCGACCGACTTGACGGACGGCCAAGACTATACACACCTCGCGGCCCTGCGGGCCCCTCGGCCCACCCTGCTGATTCACAACGCGGAAGATACCTGCTGTTTCCGAGCCGCGCTGGTGAAGCCGTACATCTACGACGGCATCAGGCCCTTCTTCGAACTTTATGGCGCGGGAGACGCGTTCGCGTGGCACGAGAACAGGGACCCGGCGACGCACAACTACCAGCTCGACAACCGGCAGACGGCCTACTGGTTCTTCAGCAAACACTTCGGGTTACCGATTGCGAAAGATGAAATACCCAGCGGCGCCGAGATCAAGACCTATGAGGAGTTAGCGATCGGCGTGCCCCAGGGCAACCTGACGATCCTGGGTCTGGCCCGGAAGCTGGCCGGCAACATCAAGCGCGAGCCGGTACCCGCCGAGCCAGCCGCCAGGAAGCCCTGGGCCGCCTCGGAAAGAGCTAAGCTCAGAGCAATCATCCGCTACAAGGCAGTCAGGGTGAAGCAGGCATGGAGGCTGGCGAACTCCAAAAATAAAGGGCTCGAAACCGTGTCCTATCGGTTCGACTTTGACAACGGACTGAGCGCCACCGGGGTCTGGCTGAAAGCCATCGAGAGTCCGGCGGACGCGCCCGCCACAATCGTGCTCAACGACCAGGGAAGGAAGGCGGCGGCGGCCGAGGTGTCAGACCGAGTCAACCGTGGCCAGCAGGTACTCGCCCTCGATTTGCTGTTCTTCGGCGACATGGTCCCTGAAAAGCCTTTCCTGCCAACCTATGCGCTCAAGCTGTCGACCACCGGTGATCGGCCCCTCGGTCTCGAGGTCGCCCAACTGCTTGGCGTGGAAAACTGGTTCCGTGAGGCCACGAGTAACCGGCGACTTCGCTCTGAGTCGAACGGCGTACGGAGTGAAGTCGTGGCGCTGGTGGCGTCGGCTATCGAGCCCAACACGTTCTCCGAGTTGATCGGTCGTGGGGCGATGCACAGCTTAAGCTATCTTCTCGACGCCCCAGTTGCGTATCGAGATGCTCCTGACCTGTTCTGCCTCGACCTTTATAAGGACTTTGACCT
>QHZK01000536.1 GCA_003224635.1 Acidobacteriota bacterium
CGTTGGGGCGGCGAGCTGAACAGCAACAACTTCGAATCGTTCTATAACAACGCGAACGTCGGGTTCAGCACGCCACAGACCTCCAATCCCTCGCTCCCGACGGGGACCGGGAGCGAGCTGGCGTCGTTTCTCCTGAACCTCCCCGACTCCGCAAGTCGCCGGAACGTCCACGAGACCATGCGCTGGGGCGGCATCATGGGGTTTTACTTCCACGACCAGTGGCGGGTGACGCCACGGCTCACGGTCAACCTCGGGTTCCGCTACGACCGGACCTTCCAGCCGCCTTACGGGGCCGCGGGTTCGGAAGGGGAAAACGGCGGGATCGAAACCGGCGCCTATGACCTGCAGCGTGGCGTCTATCTGGTCCAGAAGGTTCCGCCGCCGTGCGCCGTGCGGAAGCGGGCGCCGTGCATTCCGACTCCCGACGGCGCCCTTCCGGAGCATGTGCTGGCAGAGCCGCGCGGCAAGATCTATCATGACTCCACGGACAACTGGCAGCCGCGGGTCGGCTTCGCCTACCGGCTGAAGGACAAGACAGCGCTGCGCGCCTCCTTCGGCATGTTCTTCGACAACTGGGCGGGCGTCACTCAGACAGCTCAAAACTATGAAGGGGGCTGGCCCGACGTGGCGCAGCAGATCGACAACAATATCAACAACAAGCTGAGCCAGTCGGTGCTGCCGAACAAAACCGGTACGAATCCCTTTCCCGAGGGGCTCTTCCCCGCGCCGACTCCGTTCAACCAGGTGCTCTGGTACATGGACCCCAATTCGAAGAACCCCTATTCCATGCAGTGGAACTTCGGGGTCCAGCATCAGGTCGGGCAAGACACAGTGGTCACGGCCAATTACGTCGGGTCGGGGAGCCGGCGCCTGCAGGTCGGAGGGTACTACAACGTCGCTCTGACTCCGGGGCCCGGGGACCCGCGGCAGCGTTCCCCGTTCCCCTACATCGCCCCGACGTTCTACGACCGGAGCTGGGGCCGGAGCAACTACCATGCGTTCCAGTTCCTCCTCGACAGGAAGTTCGGCAAAGGGCTGGCGTACATGGTCTCCTACACCTGGTCGAAGTCGATCGACATTGCCAGCTCCGGCTGGTATGGCGTCGAAGGGCACTCCTCGCAGGATCCCTACAACTTCAACCAAGACCGGAGCGTCTCGGGCTTCGACGTGCCCCACATGCTGTCGGTCAACTGGCTTTACCAGATCCCGGTGGGTCCCGGGAAGCGCTTCAGTCCCGGCAACCGGGTCCTCGGCCAGATCGTGGGTAACTGGCAGGTGAACGGCATCGTCGTGCTGCGCACCGGCCGAGTCTTCAACCTCAGCGTGCCCGGTGACACCGCCAATACAGGAAACACAGGCTACATGCGGCCGGACTACGTCGGCAAGAATTGGGGGGACTGGAAGCTCGACAACCCGACTCCCCAGAGGTGGTTTGACACCAGCCTCTTTCCCGCTCCTGCTGCCTTTACCTTCGGAACGTTGGCACGCCACGTCCTGAGGGCGGACGGCTACAAGAACCTGGATGTCTCGATCTTCCGTCAGTTCCCCTTTTGGGAGAAAAGAAGGCTCGAGTTCCGGGCCGAGATGTTCAACGTCTTCAACAACGTGGTTTATGGAACACCCGTCGGGAACATCGGGAGCGCGGATTTCGGCAAGGTCTTCGGCACGGACAACCGCGCCCGGCAAGTGCAGCTGGCCCTGAAGATCATTTTCTGACCAGTTCGGAGTTCAGGCTTTAGCCTGCAAGCTGAAGCTTGAACTCCAAACGCCCCGTACAGCTTCTCAGTTCGCCGTGGCGTGGGTCGCAAACAGGAGCGCAAATCCTCCCCTCTTTTCTCATTTGTCATTTGTCATTGGTCATCGGTCATTTGTCATTTCTGGCTGCTCGCTTGTTCGGAGTTCAGGTTTTAGCCTGCTCGGGTGCCGTGCGGCCTGAAGGCTGAACTTCAAACTGGTCGATCCATGAGCATCAATGACAAATGACAAATGAGAAGTGCGCGTGTTGGGGCCTCGTGTGGCTGCCGGCTTAGCGTCACGGAGAGTCCCAATGTTTTTGCCGCGACAGTTTCTTGCTATGATCGTTCCTCATGTTTGTCTCTCTCTGGACAGTCCTCCTGATTTTTTCCCTGCCTGTTTGGGGCCAGAACCGTTCCGGCTGTAAGGGTCCCGAAGAGCTCGAGCGCGCGGCTTCGAGCAAGCCTTCGGCCACCGCTTACAACGCGCTGGGCGCTTACTTTGCAGGCCGGAAGCAATTTGCCTGCGCCATCGCCGCCTTCGAAAAAGCTCTCCAGATCGATTCCGGCTCCTGGGAGACCCGTTACAACCTGGGGCTCGCCTTGATCGAGCAGGGTGACCGGGAGCGTGCCGCGCTCGAGTTGCGCCGCGTCGTGGAGCAAAAGCCCGGTCTCCTCGACGCGCGCAACGCCCTGGGCACGGCCCTCCAGGAGCTGGGTCAGGCCGAGGCTGCAGAAGAGGAGCTCAAAGCCGCGCTGCGTATCGATCCGCGTTCGGTCCATGCCCTTCACGGCCTGGGGCGCGTATTGATGACGCAGAGGCGGTTCAATGCGGCCATCTCCTATCTCAAGCAGGCTGTCGAGATCGAGCCGGGCGACCTAGGCTTTCGGGTTTCGCTGGCGGCGGCCTATTCCCAGAACGGGAATCCAGCGCCGGCGATTGCGCTCCTTAAGGAACTTGCGGCCTCGCATCCGCAGTCGGCGTTCGTCTTCTTCAACCTGGCGACCGTGTATGCCCAGGAGCGCAGCTTCCAGGAGGCGGCGGACGCCTACCGCCAGGCTCTGCGGCTGGAGCCCGGCAACGACCTTGCGCGCGTTTCGCT
>QHZK01000529.1 GCA_003224635.1 Acidobacteriota bacterium
CGTCTGCGCCAGCACGACGCGCTCGCGCGGGATGGTGCCCCGGACTAGTTGTCGCTCCACCTGCTTCACGGTATCGACGCTGGGAACGCCCAGGATCACCGCGCCGTCTTGGCGCGCGTGGTCCACCACGCGCCGGATCAGGTCAACCTGGATGAATGGCCGCACGGCGTCGTGAACCACGACGATCTGGGTCGCGGCCGGGACTTCGGCCAGCGCGCGCGCTACGGTCTCCTGCCGCGTCGCGCCGCCGCCGACCAGCCGGACAGGCTTCGAGAAGCCCTCGCGTTCCACGTCCGCCCGCGCGCGCTCCATGTCCTCGGGGCGCAACACCAGGTAGATTTCATTGACGGCGTCCGAAGCCGCGAACTTCCGCAAGGTGAGAACGAAAATCGGCACACCCTCGAGCGATAGGAACTGCTTCGGGGTGCCTCGGCCCATGCGGACACCCATGCCCGCTGCGGGGATGATGGCCACGACGCTCATAAGAAGTCGAAAGTATGAAGGACGCGGCAGGAAGTGTAAAGTCTGAAGTGTAAAGTGTGAAGCCGCGTAGCGCAGGCCTGATCTCCAGGTCTGCGGCTTGTTTTTGTGCGGCGTGAAGGACCGCAGACGCGAAAAACTGGTCTGCGCCACCGAGCCGGCAATAGAAGCGGCAAATATTTCGGCAATATATGATACAATACCCCCTTCAACGTTAAGATACAAAGGGACTAAACTATGCCTGCGAACCGGCAAACACCTCGGCAATCGAGGGCCCGCCGATGATGGATCCCATGATGCCCCGCGAGGATGAACGGCGCCTCGATGACCCTGCCATCGAGCTCGTTCGAAAGGCCAGCGCACTAGCCGGCCATCTAAATCCGACCGTGCAACGGTCGCTTGGCGCTCTCGTTCGTTCCATGAACTGTTACTACTCAAACCTGATCGAAGGGCACGACACACATCCTCGCGACATCGATCGAGCGCTGGCGAAAGACTACGCCAAGGAGCCAAGGCGTCGAGCCTTGCAGCTCGAAGCGTTCGCCCATATCGAGGTTCAGAAGCGTATTGACGAGGATGAGGAGGAAAAGGCAGATCCCACCTCGACTCAGTACGTTCTGTGGCTGCACCGTGAGTTCTGCGAACGACTGCCTGAGGAGCTGCTCAGGGTCGAGGACCCTAACACGCACAAGAGAATTCGAGTGCGCCCTGGTGTCATGCGAGATGGCGAGGTCGTGGTCGGGCGTCACGTTCCGCCTTCGGCGCGCGCACTCCCCGATTTCATGGCACGTTTCGAGGAGGCTTACAGCTCAAGTCGCCTCTCCAAACTACGCCAGATCGTTGCTGTTGCTGCGGCGCATCATCGCCTGGTTTGGATTCACCCGTTCTACGACGGCAATGGACGCGTCGCCCGGCTGATGTCCCACGCGATGTTGAAGCGCCTGGGGATCGGCGGGAGTTTGTGGTCGGTCGCGCGCGGTCTGGCGCGCAACGTCAGCAGCTATAAGGAGTTGCTGATGGCCGCCGATCAGCCTCGGCGCAACGACCTCGACGGGCGAGGCAGTCTGTCGGAGGCCGCCCTGGTCGACTTCTGCGAATTCTTTCTCAAGGCGTGTGTGGACCAGGTTGAATTCATGGAATCGCTCCTCGCGCCCTCGGAGATCCTTCGCCGCATGCAGCTCTATGTGGAAGACGAAACCCGGGCGGGCCGTCTGCCGAAAGGGGCTTTCCCGGTTCTGCGAGAAGCTTTTCTGGTCGGTGAGATCGATCGGGGCCACGCCGGGGCGCTGACTGGTCATCGTGAGCGGATGGGCAGGACAGTCATTTCGAAACTGCTGGAACGAGGTCTCTTGATTTCAGACGGCCCCCGTGACCCAGTTCGCCTGGGTTTCCCTCTTGAGGTCGTGGACCGTTGGCTGCCGCGGCTCTATCCTGGCGCTGATTGAAGGACCGGCCAAGACTGTGGTCAAGGCTCGGCAAAGGTGCAGCTCGGAAGCCCCTACTGATTCACCGCTTCCGCGCGCTGCCGATCGTCGTACTTACCGAAGATCATCCGTCCGGCGGTGGTCTGGAGGACGCTAGTCACGGCGATGTCGATGGTCTTCGAGATCATCTTCCGCGCGTTATCGACCACCACCATGGTGCCGTCGTCGAGGTAGGCGACGCCCTGGTTGTACTCCTTGCCTTCCTTCAAGATGAAGACCCGCATGATCTCGCCGGGCAGGACGGCGGGCTTCAGGGAGTTCGCGAGCTCGTTGACGTTCAGCACCTGCACGCCCTGGAGCTGCGCGACCTTGTTCAAGTTGAAATCGTTGGTGACGATTTTCCCCTCGTACACTTTGGCCAGCTCGATCAGCTTCATATCCACGGCGCGGACCTGCGGGAAATCGTCCTCGACGATCTGCACCTCGACGACGGCCATTTTCTGGATGCGCTGCAGGATGTCGAGACCGCGCCGGCCGCGGTTGCGCTTGAG
>QHZK01000531.1 GCA_003224635.1 Acidobacteriota bacterium
CACGCCGGTTTCGGCAAGGAGGTGCAGGGGAAGATTGTGCGGCGAAGTCCAGACCTCGCCGAGCCGCGTGAGCGAGGGATCGAGGCCCAACTCAAATGCGGCTCCCGCGAACTCGCCGGTGCCGACTCCGGCTAGGGGAGCGCCGATAAACAAGCGCAGTGCAATGCCCCACGCCTGCCGGCGCGGTTCGGCATGTTCGCCAGGGGAAATGAGTAGGCGGTCGAGCGTGCCTTCGCCCGTTGGACCGAGACGAAGTACGTCATCGAGCCACGGCACCGCGAAGAACGCTGATAGCGCGGCAACCCCGGCCGCGTACGCTGCGACTCTCAGGCGCCGCGCATCGGCCCTATCCTGAACGCGTCCCGCCGCTACCCCGAGCGCCGCATACCATAGCGCGTAAAGCAGGACGCTACGGGAGCCAGAGAGCGCGCTGCCCAGGAGGAGGATAGCCAGGGCCTGAAGCGCGTACGCCGTTCGCAAGCGGCCGCGCGCCCACAGGAACAGGAGCGCACCCTCGCCCAGCGCCAAGTAGTTGGCGTAGAGGTTGGGTTGCGCGATATTCCCGTAAGCGCGGATGCCGTGCAGCTCGGCGATGACGTCCTCGAATAGCTTGGGTCGGCCATAGAATTGGATTGCCCCCGCCAGCGAATTCGCAAGGGCGCCGGCCAGAAGAAACGCAGCCAGCACCGTTGCCACGCGCTCGACGCCGAACGCAGCCGTGAGCTGTGCCCCGAGCCAAATCGTGAGCACGGCGTAGAGGACGTACAGCGCGGCGACCAGGGGCAATTGGGGATAGACGTGCCCGCCGCTCGCCGCCTGGACTGCGAGAAACACCGCAAAGACGATCAGCCAGCGCGCCGGCACAGGCGAGGATACGAAGGATACGGCCGTGACACCTCGCCCGGCGAGCAAGGTCAGCGCTGCGGCGACGCCCAGCGCGGCGGCCAGCCACTCGGGGAAAAAACTCGGCATGGGCTGCGGGTGATACGGCAGCAGAAACGGCAGCAGACACAGGCCGCCCGCGAGCAACAGGCTCATTGCCCGGGCCGAGGACGTTTTCATTCAGAGTCGGCCGGAAACGAAAAAGCCCGCGCGAGCGGGCTTTTTCTTTCACAGGAAGCGTGGCTAATAAGCTTTGCAGACGAGGTACTGACCCACTCCGGTTTCCACGTAGCCCGTGGCCGGGGTTGCGGCCAGGTCCGGATTCGCAGTGGCCTGCAGCTGCGCGCGCACTTGGCCGGTTGCCGAGTTGCTGTCGTCGATCTGCGTGTCCATCGCAATCGCGACCTTGTCCGGTATGTTCGAGCTGCATACGGTCAAACCCGTGAAGCCCAAACCCTTCGTACCGACCACAGCCGACTCCACGCCGACGATACCCCCGGCCGCATTCGGCGGAGGCGTCCCGCTTCCGGTTCCCGTGGTCAGGCCCGGAACGAATCCGGCGATGCGCAAGTGCTGCCAGAAGAGGTTGGATTCGGCGGTATTCGCCGGAGCGCCCCCTGTGCCCCCGGTGTCGTTGTCCTTGTACTTGTTCGCGACCGCGATGACCCCGTCGCCGTCGCCGGATGCAGGTGCCTGGACGGTCCAGCGCGTGGTGGCGTTCCTGTCGTCGCCAGGAATGGCGCGGTAGCGGTCCTGGTAAGAGGTTATGGCCACGGTGACTCCGTTGAAATCGTTGATCACGTTTTTTATCTTGGCCTGGGTGATCATTTCCTGGCCCTTCAGGATGCCGCCCAGGAGCAGCCCGATGATGACGAGCACGATCGCGATTTCGACCAAGGTGAAGCCCATCTCGGTCGATCTCTTGCGGTTGAAGACGGATTCACTCATAGACACCTCCTGATGAAACGGCTAGAAGTTCTTGCACAGCAAGTACTGATTCACCCCGGTTTCCACGTAGGCCGTAACGTTCGAAGCCGAGAGCGTGTCAGGATTTGCGGTGTCCTGCAGCTGCGCTCGGACCTGGCCGCTCGCCGGTTTGCTGTCGTCCATCTGGCCATCGACGGCGCTTGCGACTTTTTCAGGCAGATTCGAGAAGCATACTATCAGGCTGGTGAAACCCAGACCCTTTGTGCCGATCACCCCGGACTCCACGCCGATGATGCCCCCGACTGCGTTCGGCGGAGGCGTCCCGCTTCCGGTTCCCGTGGTCAGACCCGGGACGAATCCGGCGATGCGCAGATGCTGCCAGAACAGGTTGGATTCCGCCGTGTTCGGCGGAGCGCCGCCCGTACCGCTGGTGTCATTGTCCTTGTACTTGTTCGTGAGGGCGATAACCCCGTCGCCGTTGCCGCTCGCCGGAGCCTGAGCGGTCCAGCGCGTGGTGGCGTTCTGGTCGTCACCGGGAATGGCGCGATAGCGGTCCTGATAGGAGGTCACGGCTACGGTGACTCCGTTGAAATCGTTAATGATGTTCTTGATCTTGGCCTGGGTGATCATTTCCTGCCCCTTCAGGATGCCGCCCAAGAGCAGCCCGATGATCACGAGCACGATCGCGATTTCTACCAAGGTGAAACCCCCTTGGGTCGAATTCTTGCTGTTGATAATAGACGAACTCATGCTATCCCCGAAACCCTCCGGAGTTGAGAATCCTTTGAAACCCGCAAGATACGTGCCGGACAGTATGCCCGTACAGCCCCGTTTTACGCGGGTGAGCCAGCCATTTTTGTTGAATAATGGACACTTACGACGATTATCTGACACTTTGCCTTAGTTCTTTCGCCGAAGTCTTACCCGCGGTCCGCGCTTCCAGTTGTCTCAGGCGCTCATCCAGGAATCGCAGTTCGGCCGGGTCCTTGACGGTCCCGCTTTGTAGATATCCCCCGATGATGAGACGGGCGGTTTCCAGCTCATTCATGTCCTCCAGGATGAAGATCTCCATCTGCTT
>QHZK01000051.1 GCA_003224635.1 Acidobacteriota bacterium
CGAAGCCATGAGTCACGGCGACTACGACGATTTCTGGAAGAACTGCGGCGCGGACGTGACGGCCCACGTGGCGGAGTACAAGGACATCCCCGTCTACCTCGTGGGCGGCTGGTATGACTCCTGGGGCGCGCAGACCGCGAACCTGAATTACGTCACGCTCTCGAAGGCCAAGAAGGGGCCGATCCGTTTGATTATGGGACCGTGGACACACGGCGGCCAGACGCTGAGCTACGCGGGCGAGGCGGAGTTCGGACCGGACGCCACCCTTGATTTCCAAGCCTTCCATCGGCGCTGGTTCGACCACTGGCTGAAGGGGATCGACAACGGCGTGGACCGCGAGCCGCCCGTCCGCATCTTCGTCATGGGCGGCGGCGACGCGCACAGAACACCCGAAGGCCGGATTTTTGTCGGCGGCCGCTGGCGCGACGAGCGCGAGTGGCCGCTGGCGCGCACCGTTACGACGCCCTACTACCTGCACGCGGACGGCAGCCTGTCCACGAGCGCGCCAGGTCCGAGCGCGCCCACGCATTACCTATTCGACCCCAAACGCCCGGTTCCTACGCTCGGCGGCAACATTTCATCGAACGGGGTTCTGATGTTCGCGGGCGCCGCCGACCAGCGCTGCCGCAAGGACTTCTGGATGTGCGAGGATGAGCGGCCGCTCTCGGCGCGCAACGACGTGCTGGTGTTCGAGACGGCGCCGCTCGGTAGGAGCGTCGAAGTAACCGGCCGGCTTGTCGTGAAGCTCTGGGCGTCGTCGAGCGCTCCGGATACTGATTTTACCGCCAAGCTGATAGACGTCTATCCTCCCAGTTCCGACTTCCCCGCCGGAGTGGACTTGAACGTTGCGGACAGCATCGTCCGCGCGCGCTATCGCGACTCGCTCGAGCGCGCTACCCTGATGAAGCCGAGTGAAATTTACTCCTTCACGATCGAGATGTATCCGACTTCGCTTGTCTTCAAGCGCGGACACCGGATCCGGCTGGACGTTTCGAGCAGCAATTTCCCGCGCTTCGACGTGAACCCGAATACCGGCGAGCCGCTCAACGGTAACCGGCGCTGGGCCGTCGCCGACAACGCCGTCTACCACGACCCGGAGCACGCGTCCGAGATCCTGCTACCGATCATTCCTGCGAGCGCGGAAGGCGGGGAAGAGCGGTAAGGCGGCGCGGCACGAGGAGCCGACAGGCTCGCCTTCGCAGACATCAAAAACCGATGGCTGCGCCACCGTTGAGGGCGCGGGAGAGCTGTAAGGCAGCAACACGAGGACCCATCGCTATGGCAAATCCGAAACAGGGCCACATCATCAGCGCCGTTTTCTGGATGTTTCTGATCTCGCTGCTGCTGTTCTGGCTGCCGGTGGCGGGCCCGCTGATTGCGGGGATCGTGGGCGGCAAGAAGGCAGGAGGAGTCGGCGAGGCCATCCTTGCGGTGTTGCTGCCCGGCATCGTGTTCGGCGCGGCACTGTTCTTCTTGGCATCCGTTCTGACAGGCGTTCCGCTAATCGGATTCGTGGCGGGCGCGGGCGGTCTGATCCTGGCGCTCAGCCACGTCGGTACGCTTCTGATAGGGGCCGTCATTGGCGGCGCATTAGCATGAAACCTGGCGAGAGTACAACTGCTTGAACAAATCTGACGAGGCGGCTATTCGAAGATCTCTCTCACAGGCAGCGAGAAACCGGGAAAGAGTCGTTGGTCCTCGAGCACGTCCTGCTCCCGAAGGATGGCGCTGACGGCGCCCGGCCCGAAAACATGGATTTGCCGTAACTCCGCATAAACAACCCAGACGGCTTGGGCTCCCGCTGCCAGATACTGATTTACCTTCCCGACGAGAGCAGCGGCGAAGTCGGTTGGGGAGACAACCTCTATCACTAATGCCGGCGCTTCCGCGATGCGGCGATCCAGGTCGAGCTGCTTCATGCGATCGGCCGTCACGAAGGCTGCGTCCGGAATGCGCACCGTCTGCGGAGAGAGCTGGACGTCCGTTTCCCTGAAAACTTCCCCCAGGCCGCGCTCACGAAAGAAGCTTCTTAAAGGGTCCGCAATGTTGTCCCGGACCAGATTATGTCTTGGGCGAGCGGTCGGCGTGACAATCAGCTCCCCTTCGTCCAGCTCATAGCGAACGCCTTCCTCTTCCGGCAGTTGGTCGAACTGTTCAAGCGTCAGTAGAGTCTTGGTTCCCATGTCGCGCCTTCGTTGAGTCTGTCACAGTCTACCACCTCAGGGATTTCCTTGGAAGCGACCCTATTGTATTGTAACCATTGTAACCCGCGCTCTTTGATCTTCGGTCTCGTCTGACCCTGGGGCCGCTGCAGCCAATCACGAGCTACCAGAGTATTATCCATTCACGATCCGCAGCCGGCGCGCCAGGGAAGACGAGAACAGGCCCTTCGGGTCAAGCTTCTGCTTGACGGCCCGGAAGCGGTCGAGATTGGGGTACATGGCGGCAAACGCCTCGGGTTTCAGGACCGCGTCTTTGGCCAGATAAACCCGCCCGCCGTGTTTGAGGACCACGTCGTCCAGTTGATGTAAGAACGCCACCAAGCCCCTGTCAGCCGGCAAGTCGAGCGCCAGCGTATAGCCCTTGAACGGGAAGCCAAGCAAGGCCTGGTCAGCTTCCCCGAAACGCTTCAGCACCGCCAGGAATGAGGCCCGGTGGGACTGCGCGAGCCGCTCGAGCAGGATCGCCAGAGCTTCCCGCCCCCCGTCGGCGGGCAGAGCGACCTGGTACTGGATAAAGCCCCTCTTACCATACATCCGGTTCCAGTTTTCGATAGCGTCCAGGGGGTAAAAGAATCTCTCAAGATCAACCATTCGACTTGACCCATTCTTGTGCAGGCCGTAATAGAGAGCGTTGAAAGCGCGCACGGTAACACTGGTCAAGGCTGCGGGCGGGAATTCAAACGGCACGTTCAGCCGCATTCGCCGCGGCAGGGTCAGCGCGTTCAAAAGTCGAGGCGACGCTTCTGCGGCCGTCGCGTGATTGGCGCGCATCAGCACGGACCTGCCCAGCGAATCGCCTTTCGCCAGGCAGTCTACCCAGGCGACCGAGTATCGGTAGCGCTCGTCCGACTCGGTCATGGTGTCCAGGGCCTCGTTGAGGTTCCGCGTTCTCTGATAGTCCACGACCACGTAGGCGGACTCCACGCGTTCGAGCTCGATCCGGGCGCTGAGGATGATGCCGGTGAGGCCCATGCCGCCGACCGTAGCCCAAAAGATTTCGCTGTTGTCTTGGGACGAGCAGGTCAGGACTTCGCCGGCGGCTGTCAGGAGGCGTAAATCCCGCACGAAGTTCGAGAGGGTCCCGTCGCGGTGATGGTTCTTGCCATGAATGTCGGCGGCGATCGCGCCTCCTACGGTCACAAACTTGGTGCCCGGCGTCACGGGCAGGAAAAAACCGCGCGGCAGGAAAAACTCAATGATCTCGGCGAAGCTGGCCCCTGACTCGCACTCCAGCACCCCGCTGTGGCCGTCGAAAGAAAGGAAGCGGTTCAGGCGGACCGGGCTGACGGCGCCCGCGTTCAGGTTCAACGCAGCGTCGCCGTAACTGCGGCCCAGGCCGCGGGGAATGTAGGAGGACTCGGCGCCGGAGTCGAGGATCGCCCGAAGGTCGGCTCGCTTCTCCGGCCGGTAGAGGTGACAGGGTTCAACGGGGAACCGTCCCCACCCCGCCAATTTCCGGCTTGTGCAAGCTACTTTACCCATTGGGCGCTAAAGATAGATGATCAAGACCACAGAGACCGCCCACAACAGCACGACAGAGAGCAGCACTCGGTCGGTGAACAGCAGGCGCGTCGGGCTGCCTCCTCCTTCGCGCTGGTGCACCAGGTAAAGATAGCGGAAAATTCCAAAAAGGACGAAGGGGACGGTCAACTCCAAACGTTTTCCGGGAAACTTCAAGCGGACGTCAGCCGAGAGCGTGTAGAGCGCATACGACATCACGGTGGAGGCCGTCACGATCGAAATCAACTGGTCCAGGAAATAGGGGCTGTACTCCGCCAGACTCGCCCGATGGTCCGAAGCGTCCTCGCCGAGGAGCACCAGCTCGTGGCGTCGCTTGCTGAGCGCGATAAACAGCGCCAGCAGGGTGGTGCAGACGATCAGCCAGGAGGAAATCTCTACGTGGATGACCACACCGCCGCCGAGCACACGGAGAACAAATCCCGCCGCGACCACAAACACGTCCAGGAGCATCACGTGCTTCAGCAGCGATGAGTACAAGGCATTCAAGGCGGCATACGAGGCAGCCACGAGGAAGAAGCGGTGGTCGAGGCGCCAAGCCGTGACGAGGCCGGTCAACGCGAGGAGCGAGGCGGCGACCACGGCCGTCCCCGGCGCCAGGCGTCCCGAAGCGACGGGTCTCAGCCGCTTCAGCGGGTGCTGGCGGTCCTCCTCGGCGTCCAGCACGTCGTTCAGAAGATAGGCGGCGCTCGCAACCGCGCAGAAGACGAGTGCCGCGAGCGCCGTGGTCACTGCCGCGCGCCGGTCGGTCAGATTGCGGGAAAAGATCAGGGCAGCGAAAACGAAGCCGTTCTTCACCCACTGCCTCGAACGAAGGCTTTCGATCAAGGCGCGGACGCTTGCGGCGCGACTTCTTAAACCCTCAGCGATGGTAGTCGGACTTGAGGGCGAAGCCATTACAGTTCCTCAGGAGGATTAGCGATTCTACCGAGATCATATCGGCGAGCTGGAGCCGTGTTGAATCCGTCTTTCGGCCGCGTAAGACGTTCCAGCGGAACATCTCTACGTAGTCACATCGCGGTTACCCGAGTCAGCGTGGCGTTAAGGTACCATCCATTTCAACCAGTAGGCCTGCGCGAACGCCAGCGCGCTCAATCCTGCCGCCAATAGTATGCTGTGCCAGAACGTGGTGCGCAAGACCTCGCCTTCGCGTCCGGCCAGACCCACGGTCGTGACTCCTACCGCGATGTTCTGAGGCGAGATCATTTTCCCGGTGACGGCCCCGGAGGAGTTGGTAGCGGCGAGCAAGACCGGACTCAGGCCGAGCTGGTGCGCCGCCGCTACTTGCAGATTGCCGAAGAGCAGATTACTTGCCGTGTCGCTGCCGCTCAAGAAGCACGCCATCCAACCGAGGTATGCGCTGACCAGGGGAAACCAGCGTCCGAGCGTGGCCAGCGCCGCGCCCAGCGTGTAAGCCATTCCCGAGTAGTTGTAGAGATAGGCCAGGCCCACGATCAGCGTCACCGTCAGGCACGGCAAGCGGAGCTGGCGGAGCGTTTTGAACCCGGACTTCAGAAACGTGGTCGGCCGCACCGAAAACAACACGGCGGTCAGCACGGTGGCCGTCAAGGCGCCGGTCCCCACCGCCAGAGGCTGAAACAGATAGACCGCGGCGTAAGGTTTCCGGTAAAGCGAAATAAAAATCCTGTTATGGAGCTGCGGAACGGGTATCGCAATCTGCCCCACGCCGAGAATCTTGAAGTAGGACCAGGCGATCATGACGGCGGAGAGCAGGACCCAAGGCGCCCACGCGGAGAGCGCCTCGACCGGCGAGAGCTTGGCGGGCGGAGGAGCGCCATCGGTGTGGGGGCCGAGCTGTTCGGACGCCGTCCGAGGAGGGTCGCCGGTCGCGGCGCGGGGCGGCTTCTCTTTGGCCTCGGGGCGCAACCCTTCGGCGGTCAAACGCGGCGCCGGGAGCGCTTCCGCGGGCGGCTTCCACACGCGCAGGAACAGGGCCACCCCGGCTATTGAAGAGAGTGCCGCGATAATATCTGCCGCGTAGGGACCCCAGAAATTGGAGACCAGAAATTGCGCGAGCGCAAAGCTCCCTCCGGCTACCAGCGCCGCCGGCCACGTTTCCCTCAACCCTTTCCCCTTTGCCACTACCCAGACGAGGTAAGCCGGCAGGATTAGAGACAGGAAAGGCACCTGCCGGCCGGCCATGGCCGAGAGTTTTCCCAGGTCGAGCCCGGTGACGCCCGCGAGCGCGACGATGGGAATCCCCAGTCCGCCGAAGGCGACGGGGGCCGTGTTCGCGATCAGGCAGACGGTGGCCGACTGACGGGCGCTGAAGCCGAGACCGAGCAGAAGAAAGGCTGCCACGGCGACGGGCGCGCCAAAACCCGCTGTTCCTTCGAGCAGCGCGCCAAAGCAGAAGGCTACCAGGATCACTTGAATGCGCGCGTCGCCCGAGGCGTGCTCCACCATCCACCGCCGGAGGAGGTCGAACTTTCCTGTGTCCACGGTAAGGTTGTATAGCCACAGAGCCGCGAACACAATCCACATGATCGGCCACAGCCCGTAGACCACGCCGTATGCCGTGCTCCGGAGCGCAAGACCAAGCGGCATGCGCCACACCACGGTTGCGAGGATGCCGGAGGCAAGCAAGCCCCAGGCGGCGGAAACATAACCCGATTGGCGCAGGACGCCCATCAGGACCAAGAGCAGGAACAACGGCAAGGCGGCCGCCAAGGCGGAAAGCGCTACCGAGTGCAGTGGATCGAGAGGTTGGGCCCAAGGAGCCATAGACGCGAACCCAAAAGCCGACGGCCGCGGGCCGAAGCCAACGCTCGGCCTACTGTAACGCGAGATGGTCCTCCATCTCGGCTGGACGGAAACCGATGAGTTCGGGCTCGATGCTGATGACCATGCCCGTGCGTTCATAGATTGTTTGTCGGATGCGCTTCACTAACCCCATGACATCCGCCGCTGTCGCTCCACCCTGATTGAGCAGGACCAAGGGTTGGGTTTCATTGACCTCGGCCCTGCCCGCGCGGCATCCTTTGAGGCCGCAGGCTTCCATCAAAAAAGCCGTCGGTATTTTGATCCCGTTTCCCGCTTGAAACCTGTTCCTGAATTCGCGCAGTCGAGCCAGCTCGTTCGGGCTGAAGTTCTTCCGGAAGTTGGCTTCCAGTCGATCGTATTCCGCCTGGGTTAAGACCAGATTCTTAAAGAACGAGCCAGCGTTCCCCCCTTTTTCCTCACGAGGAAAAGGGAATTTGCGATCGCGGATGGCAACGATCGCCTTACGGATGTCGAGTTGCGTAGGTCGCCCGATTTCCCTGCTGTCGAAGTAGGCTCTTACATCGGTATATTGGAGGTTCGGCCGCTCGAGTTTTGATAATTTGAGGGTGAGGCCGAGGATGAAGAACCGGCCTCGCGCGGATGTGTTAAACACGCTCTTTCGGTAAGCAAGCTGGCAGTCCTCGATCCCGAGCGTCCTCACTTCCCCCGTGCGAAGGTCCATGACCTCGGCGCACTCCAAGACGTCGCCGATCTGCTGTCCGTAGGCGCCGATGTTCTGAACCAGGGCCGCGCCCGCTTGCCCCGGGATGTGGGACAGGTTTTCGATGCCCCACCAGCCGTGCGCGACGGCGTGCTCGACCACGTTGTCCCAACTCTCGGCGGCGTTGATCCGCAGTGTGACGGTGTCCGCGTCTTCGCGGACCAACGTGATTCCCTGGTGGACGGGATGCACGACCAGCCCATTGAATCCGCCGTCGCTGATCAAGACGTTGCTGCCCCCGCCCAAGACGAGGATGTGCTCGCGCTCGGCTTTCGCAAACTCGATGGCCTCGCTGAGATCGTCCGGACTCTTGATGAGGGCGAAATGGCGCGCCGGTCCCCCAATCTTGAACGTCGTATAGGGTTTCAGGAGTTCATGGTCTCTTATTTCCAGGTTATCCCGGAGCGGGCGCAGAGTCATACTGAAATTGTAGCAGGCGGAGCTAAACAGACCTGCAGAATAGAGTGACGAACGATTCCCCTCACCCAGCCTTCGGCCACCCTCTCCCGCAAGGGGCGAGGGCCAGTGATCCAATGACAACTAACTGACAACTGACCAACTGCTTGGTCAATGCACGCGGCGTTCCCGGCCGGCCCAGTATTTCTCACGCAGCACTTTTTTCAGGATTTTGCCCGTTCCTCCTTTGGGCAGGCTAACGACAAACTCGACGGACTTCGGGACCTTGAACCCCGCCAGGTGTTTCCGGCAGTGCTCCAGGATCTCGGTCTCGGTCGCGCGCTGGCCGCAGCGCAAGGTAATCAGCGCTTTGGGCGCCTCGCCCCAAGTGTCGTCGGGGACCGCAATCACAGCGCATTCAAGGATGGCCGGATGGTCGTAGAGCACCCGCTCGATTTCCGCGCTGGCGATGTTCTCGCCGCCGCTCAGGACCATGTCTTTGACGCGATCGACGACCAGGATGTAGCCCTCTTCGTCGATCGTGGCGAGGTCGCCGGTTGAGAGCCAGTCGTCCCGGATTGCGCGCGCTGTCTCCTCGGGCTGCTTCCAGTAACCAGCCATGACCACGTCGCCGCGAACTATTACTTCGCCGACCTCGCGCCCGTCCGGCTTCACGTCACGCCCGTGCGGGTCAACCACGCGGATCTCCGATCCAGCCATCGCGTAACCCGCCGTGGCCTTGCGGCGAAGCTCGACGTCCTCGGGATCGCCTGCCAGGTGCGCTTTCACGCGCGCCAACGTGATGACTGGCGAAGTCTCCGTCAGGCCGTAGCCACCCATGGCCACGCACGCGGGAATCTTGCGCTCCACCTGCCCGACGAGAGCAGCGCTTGCGGGCGCGCCGCCCAGCATCACCTCCCTGACGCTCGAGAGGTCGTACTTCTCGAAGTCGGGGTGATTGATCAGCGCGATGGCCATGGTCGGCACCAGGTGCAGCCGCGTGACGCGCTCGCGCTGGACGAGTTCGAGCACGGCGAGAGGATCGAACTTCTTGACCATCACGTGCCGGGCGCCGGTGAGCGTCAGGATGTGCGGCGCGCCCCAGCTATTCGCGTGGAAAAGCGCCACGGTGTACAAGTGGACCTCGGAGTCGGCGCCGCGCAGGCCAAGCGCCGCGTAAAGAGCGTGGAGGTAAAGGTTGCGATGCGATAACATCACGCCTTTCGGGTGCGCGGTGGTCCCGCTCGTGTAAAACAACTCGGCGATGGAGTTCTCGTCGATTGCCCGGTAGTCGATTTCACGCGGCTCGGCGGCGGCAACCAACTCCTCGTAGAGCCGCGGATGCGCCCAGTGGGGTTTCGTTCCGCCGAGCGAAATGAAGTGTTCTACGCCGCCGACCTGCGCTCGCAAGCACTCGAGCAGCGGGATGAATTCCGGGTCGAAAAAGAGCAGGCGCGGCGAGGAGTCGTTCAAGATATAGCCAATCTCTTCCGCACTCAGCCGGATATTCAAAGGCAGCAGGACCGCGCCGACCTGCGGCACGCCGTAGTAGGCCTCGAGCAACCGGTGGCAATTGAAACTGAGGTAGGCGACGCGGTCGCCGGGGCGAAGACCGAGCCTGACGAGCGCGCCTGACAGCCGGTCGCAGCGCTCGTTGAACTCACGGTAGGTAAAGTGCAGGTCTTCGCAGACCACGCCGAGCTTGCCGCCGAAAACCCGAGCGGCGTGGCGCTTGAATCGAACGGGGGTGAGGGGAATAATCATAAGGCCCTCGTGAAATTGAGGCCGTGGCCGCCCGGGGGCGGCTTATGACCTTGCGAATCGAACGCCGCACTATAGCACCGCGAAGTGCGATTGTGGAGCTAGCGTGACGGCGGGCCACAGCTAATGGGAACTTCTCTGCACTACTAACCTGGAAAATGTTTGCGCCTTGCACAAATTTTTGCGGCGCTTTTTGGTTGCGGCTCTGCCGCGCTGTGACCTCCGTGCCTTCAAGGCTTCAACACTGAGGTCAAGGAGAACTCAGTGCGCTCCGTGCTGAGTGTTTGGTGGCCACAGAGTACACGGAGCCACCGAGAGGTGGTTGCTCGAGGTCGGGCGGTATCTTGCATGGGCGCGGTACAACCCCGACTAGGCGGCTCGAATCGAACCCTCCGAGGATAACTTGTAAAGCAGCGTTCCTGCGTGTACAGTGGAAGTAATGGCGGCTGGTGTATCCCCCCGGTGGCGGAGAGTGGGTCGCCGTGGTCCTGCTGGGAAAACGGATGGGGAGGGACTTATGAGAACGGCAATGAAGGCGCTGGTTGCGAGTCTCCTGGTGGCGGCGCTCGCCCCGGCTTGGGCGCGGGCAGCGGACAAAGGCGTCACTTTGCCTGCCGGCACCACCCTTCACGTCCGGCTGACGACGACGCTCACTTCCAAGACCAATAAGACGGGTGACAAGTTCACCGGGGTAGTCCAGCAGGCGGTGACAGCCAATGGCAAGACGGTTGTTCCGGAAGGCAGCCTCGTGGAGGGCCACGTGGCCTTCATCAAGCCGTCGAAACGCATCAGAGGCCGGGCCGAGATGCGCATCGTGCTCGACAACGTCGTGACCCCGGAGGATGAGAAGTATTCGATGACCGGTTCGCTCGAGGACGTAGGGGGAAATCCATGCGCCAAGACCGGAAGCGACGAGGAGGGCACGATCAAGGGTTGTGGCAAGAGCAAGAAGGACGCCGCCAAGGGCGCGGCCATCGCCGGCGCTATCGGGGCCGGGGCGGGCGCCAGCGTGGGCATGGCTAAGGAGATAGACTGCAGGTATTACGGGAACTGCGGCGGGCCGGGCCTGGGCACTGACGTCATGTATGGCGCGGGAATCGGCGCCGGTACGGCCTTGATCTACAGCCTCCTTCGACACGAAAAGGAAGTCATCCTCATCGAAGGGTCGGACTTGACCTTCATCGTGAACCGCAGCGTGGAGGCGTCGCAGATTGCCGCCACGCCCGACTCTCCGCCGCCCGCGAATTAAACAGAGCGACATAAGTTAGCGGCGCTCGAAGCCTGCCCTGGAAGGGAGCGCCGACCGGCGGTCACAGACCGCCGCTACAGCGGAGGGCAGCCTAACTTATGTCTGATGTTCGGGATGGGTGCAGCCGGGGAACTCGCTGAGGAAGGCCCGACCTTTATACTCCAGAACGTCGACCAGGCCCACGCGCGAAGAGTAGAACCCCTCCACAGTCATTTCTTTAACCAGCCTGTAAAACCCGAAACCGGGATGCGCCTCTTTTTCTGTAGCGGCGAGCTGTGATCGCCGAGAGGTTGAATCGCGCTCGGGCAGGCTCATGTCCATCATAAGCTTTTCGCGGTCGCCGGCGGCGAGTTGGCGGAAGGACTTGCCGTGGAGTCGCTTGCTCTCGCGCTCGAGCCAGGCCAGGCCTTCGTTCCACTCACGTTGAAGGGAAGGTTCGAATTCGGCGGCGGAGAAGACCACGAAGTCGATGTAATTCGCTACCTGCGCCTCTTTCGCGCCGGGCTGGTCGTCGGTCGGGATAATCATCTCGGTCAGGATTTCCACCGTCTCGAACTCGTCCGGCTTGAAGAACCGCGGGGCGTAGGGCTCGGCGGGCTGCGGAGGGGGAGCACCGTGATGCATCCCCGGCATACTCACCAGGTCGCCGGAGCGTGAGGCACCCGCCAAGTTCGCGGCGGAAGGCAGCCAGTTGGCCAGGAACTCCCTGCCCGCCGCGGTCGCGGTGAGTAGCCCGAAGTATTTCAGCGCCTTTCGCCTTGCAATCAGTTGTTCGGCCATAGGAAATCGAACCTCACAACCCTGGCTTAGTCCGTGCTGAAAGCTGGCGCGAAGCGCTTTTGGAGTGCGGCGCCTTGGCGCCCCTTTGATGGACCGCCACGACGTCCCAAGGCGGGAGCAAGCTCCCGCACTCCAAACCGCCTTGCAGCGGCTTCCGTCCCACCGCTCGAATCAAGCATTTCCCAACCGAAATTCTTCCGCCAAGTGATCGCACGCCCGATAAGAGAGCGCCATGATGGTGTGCGTGATCTGCTTTTCCGGGTGGGTGACGAAGCAACCCGCGTCCACCACGACAATATTCTTGACGTCGTGGCACCGGTTCCACTTGTCGAGCACCGAGGCGCGCGGATCATCTCCCATGCGGCAGCCGCCCGCCTCATGCGTGACGCTGCCCAGCGGATAGGGCTTCACTTTCTTGTAGGGAAAAATCTCAGCGCCCGCGGCTTTCAGAATCTCCTCGATCTGGCCGTACATTTCGTCCAGGACCGCGAACGCGTGCGGGTACTCGGCGTTGGTGTGGAAGCGCACCTGGGGAATCCCCAGGCGATCGGTGAGGCCGCCGGGATCGATCTCCACGTAGTTCGAGCTGAAAGCCAGTCCTTCGCCGTATCCTCCCATGGACACGCCAGCCGGATAAAGCTCCTTGATCTTCTTCTTGTAGGCGGAGCCAAAACCCGGCAGACGCGCGCCGGGACCGGCGCCCTCCCCGCAGCCCGTGTAGAA
>QHZK01000052.1 GCA_003224635.1 Acidobacteriota bacterium
AAACTCCTCGAGTTTCACCTCCTGCTGGGGCGTAGGTGCTTTGATGTACGGCTCTTCGTTGCCGAAGTTGTAGACAAACCCTTTCTCCGGAACGTTGTTGAAGTAGGCGAAGAGTTGGTAATACTCCTTCTGCGCGATGGGATCGAATTTGTGATCGTGGCAGCGGGCGCAGCCTATCGTGAGCCCGAGCCACACGGTAGACGTTGTATCGACGCGATCCACAACGTAGGCCACCCGGAACTCCTCATCGATAATGCCGCCTTCAGCGCTGGTCCTGTGATTGCGATTGAATCCCGTCGCAATAACTTCATCGCGCGTGGCGCGAGGCAGCAAGTCGCCCGCGATCTGCTCGACCGTGAACTGGTTGAAGGGCATGTTGCGGTTGAAGGCGTCGATCACCCAGTCCCGCCAGCGCCACATGCTGCGCACGCCGTCACTCTGATAACCATTCGTGTCAGCGTAGCGGGCGGCGTCGAGCCACTGCCACGCCATGTTCTCCGCGTATCGCGGGGACCGCAGAAGGCGGTCAACCACCTTTTCGTAAGCATTCGGCGAGCGGTCGTTCAGGAAAGCCTCGACTTCCACTGGCGTGGGCGGAAGCCCGGTTAAGTCGAGCGTTAACCTCCGGATCAAGGTCGCCCGGTCGGCTTCCGGAGAAACTGTCAGGCCCTCGCGCGCCAGACGAGCGAGCACAAAATAATCAATCGGATTGCGGGGCCACTCCTTGTTCTTGACTTGCGGCAGGGGCGGACTCTCGGGCGGAATGAACGACCAATGCTTCTGCCACTGGGCGCCCTGCTCGATCCAGCGCCGAATCAACTCGATTTCACGGCCGGGAAGCTTGGGCAGTCCGAAATAGGCCGGGGGCATGCGGAACGCTTCGTTGTCGGAGCTGATCCGCTGAACCATCATGCTCTTCGAAGGGTCGCCTCGGACGATGGCAAATCCTCCGCTCGCCAGCGGAGTGAATGCTCCTTCCTCCGTGTCAAAATGCATATTGGTCTTGCGGTTGGCCTTGTCGGGGCCGTGGCAAGTGAAGCACCGTTCGGAGAGGATGGGCCGAATGTCGCGGTTGAACTGAACGGGCGCAGAATCTGAATCGCCGGCCGCAGCCACACTGCAAATACAAAAGATTGCCGCGCTGAGCGCGGTGTTGACTGCCCGCCTGCCAGGATGAGCGCCCATGGCCTTCACGTCCAGCTTTCGGAAGTGTAACTTCGACATCGAAGTGTACCTTCCACATCCCTCAAATTGCAAGTGTCGCTCGATCGGCTACCTCGAAGGCTCTCGAGGCAGTGGAGGATTCCCTTCAACAAACGTTCTCTCCGCCCTCCTTTTCTGGTCTTGCTCGAAACCGACAAAACGCCCGATACTTGTCGGGCGGGACAAAATTCGGCTGCGCGATTGGGAAAGGAGGCGCCTTGGCGCGAGACAAGGTTCGATGGGGTGTCCTAGGTGTGGCCAAGATTGCTATTCGGAAGGTGATACCGGCGATGCAGAAAGGGGATTGGAGTGAGGTGGTTGCAATCGCTTCGCGCAGCCTAGAGAAGGCCGAGGAGTCGGCGCGCGCGCTCGGCATTCGGAAGGCCTACGGATCGTATGAAGAGCTCCTGCTGGACCCGGAGATCGAAGCCGTTTACAATCCGCTTCCCAATCAGCTTCACGTGCCCTGGACCCTCAAGGCTGTGGAAGCGGGCAAGCACGTTCTGTGCGAGAAGCCGCTCAGCCTGACCGCCCAAGAGGCGCGGACGCTTCTCGTGGCGCGGGACCGCGCGGCGGTGAAAATCGGCGAGGCTTTCATGGTCCGCGCGCACCCGCAGTGGCTTCGCGCGCGCGCGATAGCCCAATCGGGACGAATTGGCAAATTGCGCTCCATCGCAGGCTTTTTCAGTTATTTCAATCGCGACCCCGCCAATATCCGCAATATTCCCGCGTACGGCGGAGGAGCGCTGATGGACGTCGGCTGCTATCCGATTACGACGTCGCGCTTCATTTTCGGGGAAGAGCCCTTGCGGGCGCTGGGCCTGGCCGAGAGAGACCCTGAGATGAAAATCGACCGCCTGACTTCAGCCGTCCTCGATTTTCCGTCGGGGCAATCCATTTTCATCTGCAGCACCCAGCTCGTGCCTTATCAGCGCGTGCAGCTCTTGGGGACCCAGGGCCGCATCGAGATCGAAGTCCCGTTCAACGCGCCGAACGACCGGCCGTGCCGGCTCTCGATCGACGACGGACGGGACGTCTTTGGAGGGGGCGTGAGCACGGAAACGCTAGCCACCTGCGACCAGTACACGATCCAGGGCGATGCGTTCTCGAGGGCCATCCGTGAAGGAGGCGAGGTTCCGGTCTCGGTTGAGGATGCGATCAAGAATATGTCGGTGATCGACGCTCTTTTCCGCTCCGCCGAATCGGGCAGGTGGGAACGACCATAGGCGTCCGGGGCGCCCCGCGAAAGTGGCAGTGGCAGCCATCTCTGATTCGTTACGGTCGCGGCTCAGAGGCTTCGACCGCGGCCGGCGGCTGGGAAGGAGGAGGAGGCGCCGCAGGCTTGGGGCGCTGCTTTTTCGCCTGCTGCTTGGCGCGGCGCTCCTTGTGCTTGGCGGCCCGTTCGAGCTCCTCATCGATCCGCACGGTGAGGAACTTGATGACCGAATCGGTCACCTTCAGCCGGCGCTCGAGCTCCTTGATCGTGTCGCCGCCGCCCTCGATCAGGAAGAGGACGTAGAAGCCTTCGCGCTGCCGCGCCACCCGGTAGGCGAGCCGGCGGCGCCCCATTCTTTCCACCTTCTCCACCTTGCCGCCCGCCCCGGCCACCACGCCTTCCATTTGCGCGACGAGTTTGCCGACGTCCTCTTCGGTCGTGTCCGGTCTCACGATAAAGATCACCTCGTATTTACGCATGCGTCCTCACGTTGGTGTTATGGCGTCCGCCGGTTATAGCGGTTCATCGCCTCCTCGAGGCCATCCCGCAAGATCACGCGGACGGCCTCGACGGTCCGGTCGAGCATCTCAGCGACAGTTTCCAGGTCGGCCTTCCGAAATCGGCCCAATACGTAGGAAGCCCTATCCCCAACCGGGTGATTGGGTCCTATACCCATGCGGACACGCACGAACGCGTCCGATTCGAGCGCGCCGATGATCGACTTCATGCCATTGTGGCTGCCCGCGCTGCCTCGCCCCCGGATGCGGAGCGACCCCAGGGGAAGGTCTGCATCATCCACCAGGACGATGAGATCCTGCACCGGCAGATCATACTTCTTAAGCAATCGGGCCACGGCCAGGCCGCTCAGGTTCATGAACGTCTGCGGCTTGGCCAGGAGCGCGTCAACCTGCTCAATCCTGGTTGCGGCCGTCAGGGCTTGCGCCTCCGGGCGCGAAATCTCAGCCCCGCAGCTTTCGGCCAAGCGATCCACCACCATGAATCCGAGGTTGTGCGGCGTAAGGTGGTACTCGTAGCCGGGGTTGCCGAGGCCCACGATCAACTTCACCAGTACAGTGACAAGTGACGAGTGACGAGTGACAAGCAAATTGCCGGTCTCTTTCGCCTCAGGCGCCACCCCTCACCCAGCCTGCCGTTACGACTCCTTCTTGGATTCCTTCTTTGGTTCCCTCTTGCCTTCTTTCTTCTCGCCTTTCTCGGCCTTCTCGGCTTTCTCGGCGCCGGCTTCTTCTTTTTCGCCCCCTTCTTCCTCAGCCTTGCCCTTGCGGATGAGTTCGGGTTCGGCAGGCGCGGCCTCCGCGACTTCTGCGGGCTTCTCCTCCTCGGCCTTCGGCGCCACGACGTGAGCGACCACGCGCGTCGGGTCCGTCAAAACTTTGACCTTGTCCCCCAGCGGGACGTCCGACACCCGCAGGTTACGGCCGATCATCAGCTCGGTAACGTCAACGGTCACGTGGTCGGGGATGTCCTCCGGCAGGCACTCGACCTCGACTTCGCGCGTTACAAACTCGAGAATCCCGCCCTGCACCTTCACGCCTTTGGGTTCGCCGACGATGTGGATCGGGACCTTGACCTTCAACTGGGTATCCAGGGCGACGCGCACCAGGTCGACGTGCAGCAATCTGCCGTTGACGGGATCGACCAACCAGTCCCGAAGCATCACTCGCGCCGGGGCTCTGCCCCGCACCTGGAGGGTGAAAAGAGCGTTATGGCCCGCCTCGGAGCCGAGAACGTGAGTGATGGTCTTGGGGTCGACCGCCACTGGAATGGCAGGGCCCCCGCCGCCGTACAGCACGCCCGGGATGCGGCCGCCGCGTCGAAGCCGCCGGGCGGCGTTCTTCCCGAACTCCTCTCTCGGCTCGGCTTCAACCTGGGTCACTTTGTCCATAACTTTCCACTCCTCGGGTTTGGTCCGGCGTCCTTAGTCCCTCGTCCTTTGTCCCAACTCCTTCGTCCCTTGTCGTCGCCTCAAAGGAGAACTGACCAAGGACAAATGACCAAGGACATCGGACGATTCAAATAAACAGCCTACTCACCGAGGTCTCGTCGTGAATGGAGCGGATGGCCTCAGCAAGCAGCTTGGCTACACTCAAGATCTTGATCCGGCTGCAATTCTGACCTGCCGCCGAGAGTGGAATCGAATTGGTGGCGACGACAAGCTCGAGTTCGGAGTCGCAAATCCTGCTGACGGCGTCGCGCGCGAATACTCCGTGTACGCAGCAGGCGAAGACCTTCTCGGCGCCTTTCTCCTTGAGCGTCTCGGCGGCGCGCACCAGCGTCCCCCCCGTATCGACCATATCGTCGACCAGCAGGGCGGCTCTTCCTGCGACGTCGCCGATGACGTTCATCACCTCGACCGTATCCGCGTTCTCACGCCGCTTGTCGATGAGTGCCAGCGGCACTCGCAATTTTTTGGCAAACGAACGGGCGCGCTCGACGCCGCCCATGTCGGGTGAAATCACGGTCAGGTTCTTGAGCTTCAGCTTGCGGAAATAGTCGACCGTGACCGGCGTCGCGTAGAGGTGGTCCACGGGAATGTTGAAATAGCCCTGAATCTGGCCAGCGTGCAAGTCCATCGTCAGAACCCGGTTGGCGCCCGATGTGGTCAGCAGGTCGGCGACCACCTTGGCGGAGATGGGGACGCGAGGGCGGTCCTTGCGGTCCTGCCGGGCGTATCCGTAATACGGCATCACCGCCGTGATTCGATAAGCGGAGGCACGACGGAACGCGTCCAGCATGAACAGCAGTTCCATCACATGATCGTTCACCGGAGGTGAGGTCGGCTGCACCACAAAGACGTCGGCGCCTCGGACGTTTTCGCCGATCTGCACCTCCACCTCTCCGTCCGGGAACCTTCCCACCTCGGCTTGGCCGAGCTCAAGTTGCAGATGCTCGCAGATCTCCTTTGCCAGCGCCGGATGCGCATTGCCGGAGAAGATTTTCAGCGGATTCCGGTTCCCCATGCTGACACCAGTTATCAAGTTTTCAGCCATCAGTAATCAGTAAGAACGACGCTCGATGCGGGTTTCCGTCTTGTCTTTACTGAGTGGTCATGTCGCTTTGCGACACCCGCAAAGCATGAAAATGGGCGCTACCAATGCAGAGAAGCCTTCAGTGAAAACAAGGCACTTAGCGCCCATTTTCAGGGCAGAACTGAAAACTGACAACTGCTTTTCTGGCTGGGAGGCCTGGACTCGAACCAGGGTTCCATGCTCCAAAGGCATGTGTCCTACCGCTGGACGACCTCCCATGAATTATGAATGGTAAAAGAGACCTCTGATTTGTCGTATTCACTATCCATCATTCATCGCTTCTGTCACCGGTAAGCGTTCGAACAGCAGCCGCCGATACTCGGCCCGAGTAAGCGCCCGAGTCCGAAACACTTGCCAGCCTGCGGGTACGAGTCTCGAAGCGCGGTCCAATTGTCGGGCGGAGGCGAAAATGGCGTAGACGGCAGAACCACTGCCCGTCAGGGAAGCTGTTTCGGCCCCAGCCCGGATGAACCGGCGTTTCAGCTTCGCCAGCTCCGGCCACCGCGCGAAAGCGACGCGTTCGAAATCGTTTTCGGCTGGCCCCCAGTCCTTGAGGGAAAATTGTGGCCGCGCGCCGAAGTCATAAATCCTAGGTGCTTTGGTAACTCTTGTCAACCGCAAACTCCGGTCAGTTGTTGTAGCGGCGGTCTGCGACCGCCGACGGCGCTCATAGAGCGCCGCTACAGCTTGGTAAGCTTCGGCGGATCCCGACCCCCGATCCCCGATCCCGGTCCCCCGCTCATAGAGCGCCACTACAGTCTGGTAAGCCTCCGTGGTCGAGACCGAAAAGCCGGGAAAGACCACCAGGCAGTTGCGGCGCGGCAGGTCCTGCAAGGGGTACACCTTCTCGCCCCGCCCGCAACCCAGCACTCGCCCCCCGCAAAGGAAAAGGGGAACATCGGAACCGAGGCGCGCCGCCAGCTTGAAACGCGAAGGCGCGTCCAGGCGGTCCCCGGTGAGGCGTTCGAGTCCCAGGACCGTCGCTGCGGCGTCGCTGCTTCCACCCCCGAGGCCGCCTCCAACCGGAATCCGCTTCTGCAGTCGAACCTCGATGGCGCCCCGGAATTTGCGCGCCCGCTTCCAGAGCCTGCAGGCCTGATGGACCAGGTTCCGTGGGCCCGAAGGGACGGCAGCGTCATCGCACACGACCCGGACGTCCTCACGTGCCCTGCGAGTTCCCCCGCCGGAGGCTCTCCGCAGCAGAATTTCCAGGCGGTCGTGCAGCGCCACCGTCTGATAGATAGTCAGGATTTCGTGGTAGCCGTCAGGCCGCTTGCCAAGGACTTTCAGACCCAGGTTGATCTTGGCGAAGGCGCGGACTCGGATGGAGTGAATCGTCGGTGTCAGCGGTGATGGTCCCACTCGTAGCGTCGGCATCTTGCCGGCCGTCGTGCGGGCATCCTGCCCGCAGTTACTGAGGCGGGACGCCTCAGCGACAGCCGCCGAGACGGCGGCGCTACCCCGAAATCGACCGTGTCACGAATCTGGGCTAGTTCCGGTGCGTGGGAGCGCCTTCGTTGGCCAGGGTAGTCTTTAGCTCGTCGAGTTGCTTCTGCAGCTTCGCAGCCTGATCGGCGTCAAAGTCGCTGCTGACCGCGGTGGGCCATTCCTTGAGCGCCCGTTCAAAGAGCTGTTGGGCCTCGCGCTTCTTACCAAGCTGCAGGTAGGTGTGACCCAGGTGCTCGTGGATGGTCGGGTCGCTCGAGATCAAGCGCGCCGCCTTCTCGAGCTGGTTCGCTGCCTGGTCAAAACGGTTCATCTTGTAATAGGCCCATCCCAGGCTGTCCAGGTAAGCTCCGTTGTTGGGCTCGAGCTCGAGCGCCTTCTGGATGTACTTCACCGACTCTTCCAGACGCACCCCACGGTCCGCCAGCATGTAACCGAGGTAGTTGGACGCGGCGGCGTTCAAGGGGTCCGCGTTGAGGACTTTCTTGAACTCGGCCTCAGCTTGGTCGTATTTCTTCTCTCGCTCGTAGATGGAACCCAGCAGAAAATGTCCGTACTCCTGCTCCTCGGGCTTGGCGCCCAATTCCAGGGCCTTGTGGGCCGCAGCCTCGGCTTCCGCAAACCGCTTTCCTTGAGAATCGACCTGGGCCATGGCGCGATAAATCTCAGCGTCACCCGCTTTGCCGTCCAACAGGGACTTGAGTTGCTGAACGGCCTCATCCACGTGACCTTGCTCGCCCAGCATCGACGCCCGGAGCAGGTGGAGAGTCCGGTCTCCGGGGTCCTTCTGGATCGCCGCGTCAGCCTCTTGCAGCGCCTTCTGCGGCTGACGGGCCAAGCGAAGCGTCTCCACAATCAGGCCTTCGCCCCGAGCTGTCTGACGGTTTCCGAGAGCGACGAGCTGCTTGAACACCTCAATGGCCTGATCGTATTTCTCCCCGTTCCGGTAGATCGAGCCCAGGCGCTCGAGGAACACCGCCCGATTGTTGGCCTCGCCCGCAGTGTATTGTCCTTGAGGCTTCTCGGATTGCTTGAGCAGCGCTTGGAGAATCTGGATAGCCTTGTCCTCGTTCCCGACCGCGTCCTCGAGCTGTACCTGCTCGTAGGGAATCTCGAGGTTATCCGGCGAAAGGCTCCTGGCTTTGTCGAGCTCTTGACGAGCTTGATCGAACTTGCCCTGCTGGCGGTCCAGGCGCCCGAGGCGCAGATAGGTGGCCGCGTCGTCCGGCTGCGCCTTCAGCATCTTCTCGAGCTCGGCGTGCGCCGCAGCGCTCCTGCCGCTCGCCATCAGCGCCTCGGCATAGGCGCGCTCGAGGTCTTGGTTATCAGGGTCCTGGGCCAGGGCCTTCTGGTAGGTCGCGACGGCCTTCTCGACCTCGTGATTCTGGGTGTAGGCATAACCCAGCAGTCCAAGCCAGTGGCCGTCCATCTCGTCTGCAGGAATTTTGCGGAGCAGAGAAACGGCCTCCGCAAAATCGCCCTGGTCGACGTAAACTTCGGCCAGATTGTACAGCGCAGCTCTTGAACTGGGGTCGGAGTTCAGGACCTTCTTGAAAGTTTCTTCCGCCTTCTCGTTCTGATTGTCAGCCTTGTAGAGGCGGCCCAGAAGCACAAACGACCCCGCGTCCGAGGAATCGAGGCGGGTCACGGCTTCCAGGTGTTCGATGGCCTTGTGCAGGCTCTGTTTGGCGGTCTTTTCCGGCTGGCTCTCCGCCAGGCTGCGGAAGAAGATTTCCGCCAGCAGGCGGTGCGCGTCCACCTCGTTGGGGTTGATTTTCAAGACCGCTTCGGCCTCGCGGATGGCGTCTCCCACGCGGGTGATGCGTGAGTAAAGCTCGGCCAGCTCGACACGCAGAAAGAGCGAATCAGGATCAGCCTCCATGGCCTGCTTGTATTCGGAAATGGCCCGCTCGACGAGGTCGCCGCGGTTCTGAATCCCGGCCAGCTCCTTGTACCGCCGCGCCAGCATATAGTGGTAGTAAGCGCGAGCGTGGTCAGGACCGGGTGCCTGCGCCTGCTCTGCAGCCGGCGTTTGCTCCGGAGCCTTCGTCGAATCGGGCGAGACCGAGTTCAAAGGCTGATTCTGGGCGTACAGGAGGCCTGCAGTCCCAAACAAAACAACGAGGCTGAGTCGAGCCCCCATCTTCTTCAAGCTTTTAGACATAATTCCTTCCACAACCAAGCAATCCCTACTTCCAAATTATGGCACAGCAGGGTAAGGGTGTCAAAGAGTATGGGCTGAATTTGCGTGTTGCGACGGGTGACAGCACACTGTTACGATGAAAAGTGGCGCAGGAACGTTGTAATGTTGGAACGCTGTAGCCTTGGAGGCGAAGAAGGCGGATGAGGGAGCCCCGGCCCAGAATGCGAGCCGGAGGATTGATGCTAACCGTAACCATATGAGAACGCGAGATGAGAACGCGAGAAGACGTGCAAGAAAAAAGAGAGACCCCGCCCAAGTAACGCTTGGATAGAATCTCCGACATTATCGAGCATCTGGACGCTCTCCCTCGGAAGAGAGAAAGAGAAGATTTAAAGACTTCCGCCGCCAAAACTCGCACGAGCAGACTGCAGCCTGTTCACTCTCAAGGGCAGAGGCCCAATTTCGGATGATTTGTCGGATTTGTCGCCCATTGATTTCCGGTCCCTGAATTCGTCGACCGCCTTTTACGCCCTTGCGGGCGGGACGCCCGCGTTCCCATCAAAGACCCGAAGGTCGTGGCCCGTCATTTCAGGCGGCTGCGGGACGCCCATCACCGCGAGCAGCGTGGGTGCGATATCGGCCAGTGCTCCACCCTCAGCAAGACGGGTGGGACGCTGTTCCGCAATGAGGATCAAGGGCACGGGATTGGTCGTGTGGGCAGTGTGCGGACCGCCGGTCTCGGGGTTGACCATCAGCTCCGCATTGCCGTGGTCGGCGGTGACGATCATAGCGCCGCCTTTCGCTCGCACCGCCTTGTAGATTTCGCCCAGGCAGGCGTCCACGGCTTCAACGGCTTTGATGGCGGCTTCGAGCTTGCCGCTGTGGCCCACCATATCGGCGTTGGCGAAGTTCACGATCAGGACGTCAAAGTGACCGTCGTTCACCGCTTTGACCACCACGTCCTTCACCCCCTCGGCGCTCATCTCCGGCTTCAGGTCGTAGGTGGCCACTTTGGGCGACGGGACCAGGATGCGGTCCTCCCCGGGATAAGCTTTCTCGACGCCGCCATTGAAGAAGTAAGTGACGTGCGCGTACTTCTCTGTTTCGGCGACGCGGAGGTTCTTGAGCTTCAAGTCTGCCATGACGCCGGCCAGGATGCGCCCGAGTTCCTGAGGCGGAAAAACGTAAGGCAGGGTGAAAGTATTGTCGTACCGCGTCATCGAAAGGAAATGAAGCTTCTCGGGGAAGTTGCGGCGCGGGAACTTGTCGAGATCGGACTGTGTAAGCGCCCGCGTCATCTGGCGCGCGCGGTCGGCGCGGAAATTGTAAAACATCACGGCGTCGCCCGTACGGACCCGCGCCGTGGGCTGCCCTTTCTCGTCGGTAACGACGATGGGCGCGG
>QHZK01000053.1 GCA_003224635.1 Acidobacteriota bacterium
GGTTTATTCCGGTGAGCTGTTCGACCCCACTACTACGCGCAGCGTTAACGGACAGTTGGTTCGGGATCCCTTCACGTTTGGGGGGAAGCTCAATGTGATCGATCCATCCCGCTTTAGTACCGTGAGCAAGAATATTTTGCCTTTGATTCCGACCCCGCTGCTTCCCACTGTGATCAATAACTACATCCTGATCAGTGGCGCCGAACGTTCCCACATGAACCAGGTTTCGGGAAAGGTAGATCACCTCCTCAACGAGAAACACCGCATGAGCGGCTATTATCTCTGGGGGAGGCGGCCGTACGACATCGCGTACGCGGGCGGGTTCTTCAAGGATCTCAATAATCCCCTCAACCGGGACCACACTGAGGTAGACACGGAAAATCTTGTACGCTGGTCGGAAGACTGGACGATTACCCCCACGACTCTGAATCACGTGGGCTTCGGCTGGAACAGCATTGCAACGCCGCAGTTTCCCCTGGCCAACGGGCAGGGCTGGCCGCAGAAGATCGGGTTGACGGGTGTCGACCCCAAAGCCCATTTCCCTTATATTAACTTCAACGGCACCAATGGGATCGACTTGCAGCCCTTCGGCGATGGCAGTTATGGCGGTCCGACCAGCGGCAGCTGGATCGTGAAAGATGATTTCACCAAGATCCGCGGGAAGCACACCTATCAAGCGGGGTTCGAGTTTCATCACTACTTTTACGGGTCGGCGCCCCTCTCAAACCAATCTGGAAATTTCAATTTCGATCAGGTATCCACCCAGCTGCCGGGCTTCGGTGACACCGGCAATCAGTTTGCGAGCTTCCTGCTCGGCGCGGTAGACACGGCTAGCCGGAACGTAGCTCAAAAGAGCGCGAAGTTCCTGACCAACTATCCCAGCCTGTATTTTCAGGATGAAATCAAAGCCACCAGGAAGTTGACGATCACCACCGGCTTACGGTGGGAAATTCCAAGACCACGGTATGAAGCGCACAATTACACTGCCGGATTCGATCCCAATGAGCCAAACCCGGGCGCCGATGGCTTCAAAGGAGCACTCGTTTTTCTGGCGGACAAGGGCCGGCGCTCCTTCCAAGACACCTACTATAAAGAGTTTGCGCCTAATCTTGGCATTGCGTACTCGGTTACTCCTGAGACCGTGGTCCGCACCAGTTACAGCATCACCTACAACCCGCCTATCGCGAACGGGTATGGATTTGCTGAGTCCTACGGCTTGGTGTCTTTCCTGGATCTGAACCGCAGCCGCGTCAGCAACGGATACGATCCGGTGCTTTTTTGGGACAGCGGCATGCCCGCAGCGCCTCCCGTCCAACTGCCCGATAAGGATCCAACTCAGGTGAACGGCAGTGGCATCAGTTATACGCTGCCGGACAGCATTCGCCAGGGTTACTTGCAACACTGGAATTTCGGCATCCAACGAGAATTGTGGAAGCAGACGATGATCCAGGTGGATTACGTCGGCGTCAAAGGGACTCGCCTCCCGACCGGCTCGCCGGCCGGTAATTGTCACTTGCCCTGTCTGTTCAACATGACCCCGGCGCGGTCTCTGAGTCTGGGCGACACGCTTCGGGATGACATCAACAACCACCCCGAGATTCCTAAGGCGTATCCCGACTTTCAAGGAACCATCAACCAGGCCTTACGCCCATATCCCCAATACACGAGCATCGGACTGACCGGATTCAACGTCGGCAAGTCCAGTTACAACGCCCTGCAAGTACAGTTACGCAAGCGTCCTGCTAAGGGCGGGCTTGGATTCATCGCCGCTTATACCTTCAACAAAACGTTGAGCGACGTGGGCGACGGTGCAGGGTATAACTATAACTATCAGGATTTCAACAATCGCAAGAGCGAGAAGTCCGTGACCACATTCAGCTACCCGCATGACCTAAAGCTCACCTGGATTTGGGAGATTCCGGTCGGAAAGGGCCGGCATTTCCTCAATCGTGGCGGCATTCTGGACAAGATCATCGGTGGATGGACACTCACCGCGATCCAACGCTATCGGTCCGGAGACCCGTTGCAATTTGTGGACTTTGACTTTGATCCCGGCGTGATCTTCACCGACGCGATTCGTCCGGATCGCGTTTCGGGTGTTCCGGTTTATCAGAAGTCGAGCGGTTACGATCTGGCCAACGGGACGAACTGGATCAATCCCCAGGCCTTTGTGAGCGTGCCGTCCTCGCCCGGTGGTGTGCCGTTGCGGCTGGGGAACGCGCCACGGGTACTGGATGTGTATGGGCCTTACCAGGCCAGCGAACTGGCCGGACTGCTTAAAGTATTCCCCATCCGCGAGAACTTTACGTTCGAGGTGCGGGCGGACTCGACGAATGTTTTCAACCGCACCAGCCGCTCTGATCCGGTCACGGACCTGAGCAGCCCGGCATTTGGGAAGATCATCGATACGTACGGACAGCGGAAGTTCCAGTTCTCTGGCCGGATCAGATTCTGAGGAGTAGGTGCGTGCGCTGTTTGAGAACCGGCGTCTGGATTTGTACGGCGCTTCTAGCAGCCGATTTGGTCTGTGCCGGTGGCCAGTCTCCCGATAACGTTCAGGCGAATCCGGGACGCGGCGAGCTCGAGAGCATTCGCGCCAGCCTGGAACAAAAACTGCTCCGCGATCAAGCCAACAAGCGAGCGCGGATCCAGTTGGTCGAGGTGCTGATTCGGCTGGCGCGCTGGGCGGATGCCCAACAGCAAGTCCAGATCATGAGCAGGCAATCGCCGCAGGACGCGGAACCGGTCTTTCTATCGGCTCTAATTGCATTCCGGCGGGGTGATCCGCACAGGGCCAGCGACCTTGCCTCGCGCTGCATCTTGCTTGGGGATGTGCGACCGGAAGTTTACAAAATCTTGGCGCTTTCCGAGTATCTGCTGGGGCAGACGGAGCAGTTCGAAAATCGGGTTCGGGCCATCCTGCAGAGGAACCCGTCAGATGCCGAGGCCCAATTCTTCCTGGCCCGCTATCTTTACGAAATGGGCAGGTTCGCTGAAGCTCTGAGCGCCTTTCAGAAAGTGCTACAGATTGAGCCTGAGCACTACAAGGCACATTACTATGCCGGGCTTATCTACGCTTCCGCTGGCGACAAGCAGCGTGCGCGGGAAGAGTACCTTGCTTCGATTAAAATCGTCGAAGGCAGAAAAATTCGTTACGCCTGGCCGTTTGCCGACTTAGGCAGAGAACTGAATGATGCGGGAGAGTCAGATCGGGCGATTACGTGGCTTACTCGCGGCATCCAGAATGATCCTTCTTGCCCCAAAACATATTATGAGTATGCCCGGGCCCGCCTTGAGAAAGGAGCGGGGTCGCAGGTAAAGGAGGCGCTGGCTGAAGCGATTCGTCTCGATGCGGGCTATGCTAATGCGTATTACCTGCTGGCGCGTTACTACAGGAAATCAGGCGAGACGCAGCTCGCCGACGAAGCGCTGGTGAAGTTCCGGGAGCTCAAAGCGCACCCGATACCTTCGCCTTATGGTCTGCGCCGGTAAGCTATGCGAGCACGGCCAGGAGTTCGGTTATTAAATTTAGAACAGACGATATCATTGTGGGGGCAGGGAAGGCTTATCGGCGTCTGCTCTAGCGTCCCGTCTCGCCAAGAGCGGTGTAAGCGTTATCCTCATCGAGCGCGGGGAAAACCTGTTCGGGCGTTCTTACGAGACGCATGCCCGATCACGCCGAGTCACGCAGCGCCACTGGCCGCTCCCCGGTGTAACCCGGATCATGCGGCAGCTCAGAACGGCCTTGGTTTGATTGCGATTCGGGGCATAGACTGGACTTGGGGAGGAAATCGCAGGGCAATTCAGTGAAGAAGGAAACCATCATCGCGGCGGGGGTGTTTTTTTGTGTGGGATTCCTGACTGGTTACGTCTATCACGCCCAGAGTAGCTCGAGCAACTCGAGCGCGCCTGAGAGCCAAACGAGCGTGTCAGGCGTCAGCCCGCAGGCACAAGAGCAGCCCTCGGCGTTTGCGGCTGGAACTTCTGATGAAGCGCCAGAAGCGCAAAGCCGGGACCCTCGACTTCAAGCGCTGCCGCCGGGCCACCCTTCGGTCGATCTCGACAGCACCGTCAAGTTGTTTGAAGACCAAGCCGCCGCTCGGCCAGGCGATCCGCGACCACGGCTCGAGCTCGCCAACCTTCTGTACGACCACAAGCAGTTCGAGCAGGCTGTCCCGTGGTACCAGAAGGCCCTGGAGCTCGACCCCAGGAATCTCAGCGCGCGTACGGACCTGGGGACCTGTTACTTCAACCTTGGCCGGGCGGACGAAGCCCTCCGGGAGTATCGTAAGTCACTCGAGATCGACCCCCGCCACCAGCCCACGCTGTATAACATGGTCCTGGTCAACCTCGAGGGAACTCACAACCTTGCCGCGGCGCGCCAAGCCTGGGAACAGTTGCACGGCCTGAACCCGCAATACCCCGGCCTGGATCGATTGAAGCAAAACCTGGAGACCGCTGAAAGCAGTAGGCAGTAAGCAGAAGGCAGTAGGCAGTAAGCAGTAAGCAGTCGGCAGCAGGTGGTAAGGCAAGTCTCAACTGCACTGTCATTCTGAGCGTAGCGAAGAATCTCAGTATTTCGCGCTCAGGGTAAAGTCCGCGGAAAGCCTGCCCTGAGCGAAGCGAACGGGAATCCCGGCATTTTTCGCAAATACAGAGATTCCTCCTCTTCGCTCCGCTCAGAGTCTGAATGACACGAAAGGCTTCCAGAGAGTCTATGGTCCGATTGTTCGCGTACCTATTCGACCTTATCGTTGCCTTCTTCCTGGCGCGGCTGGTGAATCGCGCCTTGCGCCAGTTTTTTGGAGGGCCGCAATCCCGTTTTGGGGGCCCGGGGAAGCGAGCTCGGGCCGAGCGCGCGCCCGAGCGCGAGGCGGTGCGGGGAGAAATGGCGCGCGACCCGGTCTGCGGAATGTTTGTCTCGACCGAGCTGTCGCATCGGCTGAACCAGGGAGGCCAGACGCTGCACTTCTGTTCTCAGGAATGTCTGGAACGATACCAGAGGAGCGAGGCCCAGCGGTCGGGGACCACAGGTTAAGGAGTTTTCTCAAAAGGCGCAAGTTCAAGAGGAATAAGCCGAAAGAAAAAATGGAGACACCGGAGACAGTCAGCCGGCATCCAACGTAAGGGGGACACAGGAAGGTGCTTGACCAAGGGACCTGACAACCAGGAATGACTCTGCCGACCACTCACTCCATTCCCCAATCCATCAATCGCTCGACCGCTCTGGCTCTTCTAGCACTCGCGTGCTGCCTTGCCCAGGCGATGGGACACCCGGACCGGGGGATCACCTTGGCGCGGAGATACCGTCCCGGCCAGACGATGGTTTACCGGACGGAGATGCACACGGAAGCGACGGTCCGCACCGAACCTTCCGGACTGAAAGCCTTTCTGCCCCCGCTGCCCACAGACCTTACCACGAAGCAGCAAAACACCGTGACCGTTCGGACCGTGCGCGCCGATGGCTCCGCCGACCTCGAAAACCGCTTTGACCGTTTCGACCTTGAGTCCGACCTTCCGGAGAGGTCTCCCAGGGAACTAAGGGACTCGGCGGTCCACGCCCAGCAGAACTTCAGCCAGCAGGTCAGCGGACAAACCTTGGTCGCGCACTACGACCGTCAGGGCGGGCTGCTCAGATTCGAAGGCGCGGACGCCATCCTCCAATCGACGACCGCCTTGCTGCGCGAACCGCTCCGAGAGGCGCTAAGACTTCTGCTCGCGCAGATGGGCGGCAACTCGCTCTCCCCCGGCCACCCAGTGAAGCTCAACGAAGAGTGGACCAGCAAGTTCTCGAGCCAACCCACGGAGGCGGAACCCTGGCGCGTGGAGGGCGAAAGCACGTGGCGTTATTCCGGCAAGACCAGGTACGGACAGGTCGACGCGGCCATCATCGATTTTCGCTTCACGGATGTCCTCACGCCCGCTCTTGGGGACCCGCGCGGGGGCGGCGCGCCCGCCCGCGCGAAGCCGCCGGAAAAGCGCCTCAACGTCCGCGTCCTGGGGCACGGTGAGGGCCGCTTGCTGGTAGCGCTCGACGACGGCCGAATCCTTCAGAATCACGCCAACGCCCACCACTCCCTGAAGGCGACGCTGAACGCACTCCCCGGCGTATCACTGCCACCCTCCGATCCTGTCACGGTCGAAATCACGTCTCAAACGGCGCTTCAAATGGAGGGAACTGGCCGGTAGGGGAGGCCAGGGTAGGGGTATCTCTGTAGGACGAGTATCGGTATTTCCCTACGAATTAAATAGGGTTGACAATGCGCGTCACGACTTTATAATCGCATCCGAAATCCTTTCAAAAGATTGCGAGGCTAGCGGAGAGATGAACCATTTCCATCACAACGCGTCTCTTCCGGTGATCCTGACCGTTGCCGGATTCGATCCCTCGGGCGGGGCCGGAACAGCCGCCGATTTGAAGACCTTCGCCTCCCACAACTGCTACGGCGTGGCGGCCATCACCGCGCTGACGACGCAAAACACACAGGGTGTAAGCGCCGTCGAGCCGGTCAAGTCAACCATGCTGAGAGATTGCCTCGAGACCCTGTTGGCCGACGGCCAGATCAGGGCCGTCAAGGTCGGCATGCTGGCAACTCGATCGAACGCGGAAGTGGTATGCGAGTTTCTCGATTCCAATGCTGCGCTCCCTGCCGTTCTTGACCCCGTTCTGCGGTCCTCGAGCGGCATGGAACTGCTGGACGCAGCCGGCTTTGAGTTCCTGCGCGATCACCTGCTCGAGCGCGCTCTGGTGGTCACGCCCAATACGGAGGAGGCGGCGGCCCTGACCAGCCTGAAAGTCGAGAACGTGGAGAGCATGAAAGCCGCGGCCCGCAAACTGGTCGAGATGGGCGCTCGGGCGGTGGTGGTGAAGGGTGGACACCTCGAAAAGCCCGTCGACGTTTACTTCGATGGGACCGAACTCGAGACTTTCTCGGCGGACCGCGTGAAGACCGACAATTTTCACGGCACCGGGTGCACGTTCTCCTCGGCGATCGCCGCCAACCTGGCGCTCGGCCGGCACCTCCACGACTCGGTCATGCTCGCTAAAGCCTACGTCACTGAGGCCATTCGGAAGGCTTATCCCACCGGCCCCGGTCGGCTGCCTTTGAACCATCTCTTTCGCATGCAGCAGGGTGCGCGGTCGGCCGATCTTTCGCCCGCCGTCGCCGAGCCTGTTCATTAGCGGCCGGAGCTTTGGACTGCTGGAGCTCGCTCCCGCTTTCGTGGGTGGACGCTTTACTTCCAAAGCGCCTTGAGTCCGCCCACTTGAGCCGATAATCCTTCGCCTGCAACCCGCCGATTAGGTTAAGATGGGTGCCGCCCGAAGCCCGGTGAAAACGCGCCACGGGTAGAGGGCAGACAGCGCCTTGTGAGCTCACCGATGGCTACACCAATCTTCACCCATCTCGAAGGCAGCGTGGCCATCCCTCGCCACGAGCACGTTGCCGTGCTCTATCGCGACCAGTCCGCCGCTTATCGTCTGGTGCCTTTTGTGGCGGAGGGCCTGGGCAAGGGCGACCTGTGCCAGGTCATTGCGGCGGGGGCGTTTCAGTACGAAACGCTCAAGCAACTTGGCGCTCAAGTGAAGGATCTCGACCGGCATCTCGAGGTCGGAACCTTGCGGCTTCATCAAGGCCCCGATGACTTGCGCGAGCTGCGCCGCTTGTGCAAGCAGCTCTTCGCGGACGCGGAAGGCGCGCACAGCCACGGGGTCCGCTGGCTGGAAGACACGGGCTGGCTGAAGACCGGGAAACTCCCGATGCCTGACTTTTTTGAGTTCCACGCCACCATGAACTACCGGGTGAAGCATTATCCAAGCGTGGCGCTCTGCCAGTTCGCGCTCGACCGGATCGAGACTCAAGACCTCTTCGCCGCCATTGCCGTACACCGCCACTTGCTGATCGGGGATACGCTGGTCCGCGACAACCCGTTTTATATGCCCCCTGAAAAGTACCTCCCGCTGCCTCCTCAGGAGCGCGAGAACGACCTCGCCCAGCTCTTCCGCGAGGTCGGCTTTGACGTCGACAAACTCCTTGCCGCTATCGTGGGCTACGGAAAGTTATAAGCGGTCCTCAGTTCGACTGGGCGGCTCTCAGTTCCTCCCCGGACTGCAAGATGACGCGGTTCTTTGATTCTGGTAGAATGCCTTAGAAGGCTGCTGAAAACCATTGGGCCATGTCATTCTGAGCGCAGCGAAGAATCCCGGCATTTCTGGATTCAAGCAAATACAGAGATCCTTCGTCGCCTTCGGTTCCTAGGATGACAGCTTCGGGGCTCTTTCAGCAACTTGTCAGACGACGGCTCTCTTCAACAATGGACTATGACCAGCTAGCCAGCTTCATGGAAGTTGCGAGGCTGAGAAGCTTCTCCCGCGCGGCGGAACAACTCTTCCGCACCCAGCCCGCGATCAGCGCTCAGGTGCGGCTGCTCGAGCAGGAGTGCGGTGAGAAACTTTTCGACCGGAGCGGCAAGAAGGTTCAGCTCACACCCGCCGGAGAAATCCTTCAGGGCTACGCCGAGCGCCTGCTCGGCCTCCAGAAAGAGGCGCTTCAGGCCATTGCCGAGCTAAACCAGACGCCTCGCGGCAAGCTGCACATCGGGGCCAACGAGGCGACCTGCCTGTACGTCCTTCCCAAGACGTTTGCGCGGTTCAAGCAGCTTTACCCGCTGGTCCAGATCAGCATCTATCGGAATTTCAGCCACAAGATTTTGCAGAAAGTTCAGGAAGGCCAGGTTGAGCTGGGCATCATCACGTTGCCGCACACCGGGAGCGGCATGGAAGTGATTCGCGTTTTCCGTGACGAAGTCCAGGTGGTGACTCCCAAGACTCATCCTCTGGCGAAGCATCGCAGCGTTACGATCGAACAGGTGTCCCAGTACCCGCTTATCCTGCCCAAGACCGGCCACACCCGGAATGTGATCGACCGGCTGTTCCGCGACTACCGCGACCACGTTCAGATCTCTATGGAACTGGCCAGCGTGGAGACCATCAAGAAGTTTGTGGGCGCGGGCCTGGGCATTTCCCTGATCAGCCGGACGTATTGCCAGCCTGACGTGGCGGCAGGCCTGCTGAAATTGATCCCCCTCGATGGCCAGAAGCTTTACCGGGAGTTGGGGCTGATTTACCGTCGCGACCGCTATCTTTCGCTTCCCGCCAAGGTTTTTATCAACGTCGTTCGCGAATCCACCCAAGTCCCCAATTCCGCTCCCCCTTTGACGACGAGCTCGATTAGCTAGGCGGCCGGGGTAGTCGGCGAGTCCCCGGTCCGCCAGGCGGTCGAATCTGGATCGCGCCGCAGGGGAGGCTCGCTGTGGGAGAAAACTTGGCGTCAACGAAGAGCGCGTCGAAGGAGAAAAGGCCGCTGGTCGTCATGAAATTCGGCGGCACCTCCGTGGGCAACGCGGAGCGCATGGATTCGGTGGCCGCGCTGGTTCGCGAGCACGCCGCCCACGCCGAAGTGGTCGTGGTGGCCTCGGCCATGGGCGGCGTGACCGACATGCTGATCCGGGCCGCCGCCGAGGCCAGCCGCGGGGACCGGGAACACTGGAAAAGCGTCCGCCAGGAACTGGCGCGGCGGCACCGCGAGGTCGCCGACCAGCTCTCGGCGGCCGAGCAGGCCGTCGCCCTGCCGCGCCTGGCCGAACAGGTGAACTATTTCGAGAATCTCTGCTCGGGGTTTTCGCTGGTCCGGGAAGTGACGCCGCGAGCCATGGACGCGCTTTCGAGCCTGGGCGAGGTGATGTCGGTGACTCTGCTCGCGGCAGTCCTGAGGTCAAAAGGCCTGCCGGCGGAGGCGATCGACGCCACGGAACTGATCGTCACTGACGATAACTTCGGCAACGCCACGCCGCTGTTCGACGAGACCGACTCGAGGACACGGGAGCGCCTGGCCGGTTTGCGCCGTCGCGGGGTCATCCCGGTGGTCACCGGATTCAGGGGCGCTACTCGCGAAGGTCTCTGCACGACGCTCGGCCGCGGCGGCTCGGATTACAGCGGCACCATCGTGGGCGCGTCCCTCGACGCGAGCGAGATCTGGATCTGGACCGACGTGGACGGGGTGATGACCGCCGACCCGCGCCTGGTCTCCGCCGCGCGCATCATCCCCGAAATCTCCTACCGCGAAGCCGTCGAGCTTTCGTTCTTTGGCGCCAAGGTGCTCCACCCCAAGGCGATCCAGCCGGTGATGAAAAAAAGGATTCCGGTGTGGATTAAGAACAGCTTCAATCCCTCCTGCCCGGGGACCAAGATCGGGCCCTCGGCGGCCAACGGCAAGCCGG
>QHZK01000532.1 GCA_003224635.1 Acidobacteriota bacterium
GTACCACAAAAGGAGGCCGGGTACCGGAGCCGGTTTGATCTGCAGAAGGAGCGGGAACAAGTCTCGTCACAGGCGGCACAGGCCGTGCTAGAATCGCGCCTTCCGGATGCCGTCAGGCCGTGCCATGATGCTTGGCCGCGAGCGGGCGAGCCTGCCCCTTCGGTGCGCTCAGGGCAAGCTCTGAGCGAAGCGAACGGGACGCCCGCGCTCCCAGGGGATTCTGTCCGATGAAAATCACAGGCGTTGAGACCCTTTATTTGCGCCAGCCGCAGGTGAAAGAGCAGTGCGACAGCGGCCAGGACGCGCTGCTGGTCAAGGTGACCACCGACGCCGGAGTCACCGGCATCGGCGAAGTGGATTCCTCCCCGATGGCCGTGAAAGGCGCGATCGACGGCCCTTTTTCGCACACCACCACCACGGGCCTCAAGCACGCCGTCCTGGGTGAAGACCCCTTTGAGACCGAGTACCTCTGGCACAAGATGTATCGCGCCAACATCTACGCGGGCCGGCGCGGCATCGGCATCCACGCCATGAGCGGCATTGACATGGCGCTGTGGGACATCAAGGGCAAGGCCCTGGGGCTGCCGGTCTGGAAGTTGCTCGGAGGCGGCTTCCACAAGAAGCTGCGGTGCTATGCGAGTTCATTGTTCGGCGCGACGCCCCAGAAGACCTGTGAGCTCGCCCGGCGCTTCCGCGACCGCGGATTTCAGGCCGTGAAATTCGGCTGGGACCCGATGGGTCGCGACGCAAAAACGGACATCGACCTGGTCCGGCAGGGCCGCCGGGGTCTCGGAGACGATGCCGATTTGCTGATCGACGCCGGCCTGGTCTGGGACGCGAAGACCGCTATCCAGCGCGCCCGCGCGTTCGAGGAGTTCAATATTTTCTGGCTCGAAGAGCCGCTGCGCCCGGACGACTACGAAGGGTATCGCAAGCTTTCTGAAGCCAGCCCGCTGCGCATCGCGGCGGGAGAGGAAGAGAGCAATCGCCTCTCGTTCCTGGACCTCATGGACAAAGGGAAAATCGACGTGGTGCAGATCGACCTCACTCGCTGCGGCGGCTTCACGGAAGCCATGAAAATCGCGAGCCTGGCCCACGACCGCGGCCTGATGGTCGCCAATCACGGCTTTACCACTTACGTCAACGTGACGGCGGCGCTTCACTTCCTCACCTCGATTCCCAATGCGCTGATCGTCGAATTCGTCGCCGAGGAAGAAACCACGTTGCGCGAGAAGATCACCCAACAGAAGTTGCGCGCTGAAAATGGATTCCTGAGCATCCCCGATGCGCCCGGCCTGGGGATCGACCTCGACGACGCGGGAGTGAACCAGTTCCGAGTTTCGTGAACGGGCAACCCTGGCCTCCGGGAGCGCGGGCGTCTCTCGTCCGCACGGTGCGGTCGCGGCGGAAGGGCGGGGTTTTAACCCCGCCGTAAGCGGGACAAAGAAAACAAAATGATTATTCTTATTCTGCTGTTCGGCGGGTCTAAAGACCCGCCCTTCCGTCGTCCCGAAGAGCCCTTTCCGCATCCCCTTAGCTTTAGAGGAGAAGCTATGACCAGACTTCTTGGCGCCTCGGTGGTGCTGATTCTCGGTCTTGTTGGTGCAACCGGCGCGGCCGGCGGAGAGCGAGCCCCGGGCTCCGAGCCGAAGGGGGGCGCGCCCGTGACCATCGAGTATTACTACAAGCTCGCGCCCGGCGGCGCGTCCGAGTGGCTAGCGCTTTACCTCAAGAACCACAATCCGATCCTGCGCCAGATGATGAAGGAGGGGCTGATCCTGAGCGAGAAAGCCTACGAGCGCCGCTTCCACGCCGAGAGTCCGGCGTGGGACTACAAAGTCGTGATGGTGTGGCGAGACTGGTCAGCGCTCGAACAGGCCAGCGGCAGGGAGCCGGAGATCATTCGCTCGCTCTACCCCGACAAGGGCAATCACGACCGCGAGGAAAAGCGGCGCTGGGAAATCACGGAGCGCCATTGGGACGACGTGCTAAAGGAAGTGCAGCTTCAGTAGAGCACCTCCGGGTGGCGGCTGCGGCAACTCGGCATACTCATTTCGACGTCCCCCCTTCCGCTTGCATATAGTCCTTCAGCGACACAAACGTATAACCTCGCTTCTTCAGTTCCGGAATCAGCCGTGAAAGCATCTCGACCGACTGCGGCAGCTCGTGGAACACCAGGATGTGGTCGTAGACGCCGTGGCGCTCGCGCTGCTCGAGCGTTCGTAAGACGTAATCATAGTCCGAGGGTTTCGGACACTTGGACAAGTTCCGGCCCGCGCAAAAATAGTCTTCGGAATCCACGTCTCGGAGGGCCGGCGGCACCGCGGAGGACTTTGTCATGACGTGGTACCCTCGCGACTCAATCCGCTGCCGAAAGTCTTCCCAGATGTCCCAGTCCGGAG
>QHZK01000054.1 GCA_003224635.1 Acidobacteriota bacterium
GTCCAGGGCCTCGCGCGCGTCGCGCCGTGTCACAAATTGCTCGCGCGGATTGTTGTCAACCCGGCCCTCGTAGCGCAGCTTGCGCTCGGAATCGAGGATAAAGAGGTGCGGCGTGGCGCTGGGTCCGTAAGCCCGCGCCACCTTCTGCGTGTCGCCGTCGTAGAGATAGGGAAAATTGAAGTGCCGGAATTCGGCGCGGACTTTCATTTCCTCGAAGGAGTCGCTCACGTCGGTGTAGCCGAGCTCGTCGAGGCGCACGGCGTTCGGGTTGTTCGGCTCGATAGCGACGAAGGCGACGCCGCGGTTCCTGTAGTCGTCCACCAGTTTCTTGATGCGGGTCTCGTAGAGCTGCGCTGTAGGGCAGTGGTTGCAGGTGAAGATGAGCACCAGAACTTGGCTCGACCCATAGTCCTTCAGGCAATGCGTCTTGCCGTCGATTCCGGGCAGGCAGAAATCGGGCGCCTGCGCGCCGATGGGCAGAGTGGGTGGCTGGTCTTCGGCGGCGCGAACTCGTCCGAATCCGCAGATTACACGGATCACACAGATCAGAAACACAAGAGACCGGAACGCCGGAAGACCTCGCCGAACTTTGGGCCGAAGGTTGGGCCGAAGCTTGGGAGGATGCGAGGTCGTCGAGGTGGCAGTGCCGCAGGCGTTCGATCGCTCGCGCCGTCCTGACGACAGGTCGAGCGTTTGGTCCTCTCTTACTGTCTGCGAAATCGGCGCAATCTGCGGACTCATTTTCGTAATCTGCGGGTTCATCCTTCACCCTCCTTGAATCGTAATCTTTCGGCTGGACCACCTCCACATCATATCGCCGACCAGCAGCAGCGCGGCTACCCAGAAAAGTTGCAGGCCGAGAGCGGTCCAAATCCCGGAGCCGTTGATCTTGCCCAAATAAATCAGCACCGGAACATAGCTGATGTACTGGAAAGGCATGGCGGCGAGCAGCTTTTGGGCGGCGCGCGGGAAGAACGAAATCGGCAGCAGGAGTCCTGAGAAAAGCTCGAGCAGGAAGTACTTGGCGCGCAGCAATCCCAGGATCGACTTCAGCCGGATGGCCAGCGTGCCCACGGCAAAATTGATTCCGGCCACGATGAAGAAGCTGAACACCACGCTGGCGAAGAAGGCCGCAAAGTGCTCAAAACTCGCCGGCCGCCGCAAGGGATAGACCAGCATCAACACGACGGCCGCGGGCGCGGTCAGGAGCACCAGGCGGAACAACGCCTCGCCGAGCGCCTGCGCCACGTACATCGCCTGCGTGTTGACGGGCTTGATGAGGTCCATGGCGAGCTTTCCCTCCATCACCTGCTGGGCCATGTCCTGGTCGATGTTGTTGAAGTAGAAGGAGCGGATGACCCAGCCGACGGCGATGTAGGTGAGAATCTGGCTGAAGTCAAAGCCTTCGATCCGCGCGCTGTGGGTGAAGATGGCCTTCCAGATGAAGTAATACACTGACACGTAGATGAAGTAGGTGACGATGCCGGTGTAATACCGCAGGCGGTAGGCCAGTGTGTTGACGAAGCCCACGCGCACGAACTCGCCGTAAGTCCGGCAGTGTTGCGCGAGCGACGTCCGGTCGCGAGCCGAGAAAGCGGGGCCGGGAAGAATGTAGGTTGCCATCAAGTCCACCTTGGCGTTACGGTGCGAGTCTTACACCTGTGCGCGCGGCGGAGGGCGGCGCCTCGCCGCTTTGCTCGCCGCGGTCAGGACCGCGGAAGCGAGCTACCGCCCGGGTAAAGCGGGAGCAAGCTCCCGCACTCCAAAAGCCTGCCGACCGCCTACTGCCTACTGCCTACTGCTTTCTCCTATCCCACCTCGCCGCTCAGGTAGATGCGCTTGACGATGTCCTCGATCGGCTCCTCTTCGATGAAGATATCGCGGACCTCGAGCCGGTTGACGATCTCACGGATGACTTCCGCGCTCGAGTGCTGGTTGCGGTCGAAGCGCAGGAGGTAGGTAAGCTCGTCCACGCGCTCGCAGGAGATGCCGTCCGTCGCAATCTGGCCGAGGCGCGCCACCTGTCCGCGGTCCTTCAGGAAAAACTTCACCTGGTTGTATTTCGCCAGGCGCCCCTTCATCTCGGCCAGTTGTCCGTCAAAGAGGACGCGTCCCTTGTCGATGATGATGATGCGCCTGCACAACTCCTCGATGTCGGAAAGGTCGTGCGTGGTCAGGAGCACCGTCGTTCCCTCGGTGCGGTTGACTTCTTTCAAGAACTCGCGGATGTGGTCCTTGGCCACCACGTCGAGACCGATGGTGGGTTCGTCGAGGAAGAGCAGTGGCGGGTTGTGGAGCAGCGAGGCCGCGAGATCGCAACGCATGCGCTCGCCCAGGCTCAGTTTCCGCACCGGCGTGTGAAGATATTCCTTCACGTTGAGAATCTCCGCAAACTTGTCGAGCCGGCGACGGTAGTCGGCCTCCGACACACCGTAGATTTCCTTCAGGAGCTTGAATGATTCGATGACGGCGATATCCCACCAGAGCTGGGTGCGCTGGCCAAAGACCACGCCGAGGTGCTTGGTGTAGCGCCGCCGCTCGCGGTAGGGCACATACCCGTAGGAGACCACAAGGCCGCCCGTGGGCACCAGAATCCCGGTCAGCATCTTGATAGTGGTGGACTTGCCCGCGCCGTTCGCGCCGATGTAGCCCACCATCTCGCCCGGCTCGATGGTGAAGCTGACGCGGTCCACGGCGTGCACGGTCACGTGCTCGCGCACAAAAAGGTTCTCGAGCGCCCCCAGGACGCCTTCGCGGCGCCGAAAGGTGCGGAATTCCTTCGTCAGCTCTCGAACTTCGATAATCGGCGCCATAGTTAAGGTAGCGCAGAACTGCTGCTTTTGTAGGTCTGCGGTTCGTTTCTCTCGTTAACAAGCCGCAGACCTGCAAAGGCAGTGGGGTCGTTTCCCTCGTAACGAGCTGCGGACCGGCAAAGGCGGCGGCTCGCTTCCCTCGTAACAAGCTGCGGACCGGCAAAGGCAGCGGTTCGTTTCCCTCGTTAACACGCCGCAGACCCGCAAAGGCAGCGGGTCTGCGCTACCCTTCAAGAATACCGCAGTGTCCGGCCTCGCGAGTAAATAAACCGTTAAGCTCTTGAGAAGTCATGACGATAGGATGGCATTTTGATTGCCGCACCGCATAGCACCTTTGTACCATTGCCGTTATCGACGCGCCGATGAGATGATGGAGATGTTCTTGCGGGCGGGTGAGCCAGGGACTTGCAAGTTCGCACCCCGAGACGTGGGCCCCGGGAGGTGTGGGAGAAGATCCCAGCGCTCTCCACTGCGCGTTGAGCGTTTGGTGTGGGCAGCTTACGCCTGGTGTTACACCCATCGTACATTCCCCAGGAAGAGAAGAGACGGTCGGATGCCAAACTACTGCCAGCGAGCTCGTTCGTATGCGAATCTGTATCGTCTGCAGTTTTGCGAGGCGCGCGATGAGCACACGGTCTACGATCCGGTGGAGGCGTGCTCGCGCTGCAAGCGGTGCGGCGAGCGCGCCATCCAGTGCAGCGTTTGCCTTACGCTCGCACACTGGGGGGAATCGCCGTGCCCGCGTTGCGGAACCGACCTCAGCTACCGATGGGGCAGGGCGAACACTGCGAGCTCACCTGGTGAGGCCCAGCCCGCCGCTCCGGGCAACGGCCAGGGGAGCCGGGGCACATCCAAGGCGAGCTCTAATCTGGCGCCTGCGCCCGCCCATTCCCTCGAAGACGCCATCATAGAATTCTTCAGGCTGCTGCCTTTCGAGGCAGCCAAGGGAGCTTACCGGCTCGCTATCAAGGAATTGCACCCCGACAAAGGCGGCGACCCCGTCAAAGCGGCAAGGCTCAACGCCGCATGGCAGCGGATCGAGTCGGAGATTTTCAAGCTCTAATATCCCGTCTATTTCTGCCCCACGGCCGGCGGCTGAGCACTGCGCGTCTTCGACTTGGTCCACTCGTCCACGTTCCGCTCCAGGACATCGAGCGGCACGGCGCCATCCTTCAAGACCGCGTCGTGGAACTCGCGCAAGTCGAACGCCTCACCGAGCGCGCTCTGGGCGCGGGCGCGGAGCTCCTTGATCTTGAGCTCGCCCACCTTATAGGCCAGGGCCTGGCCGGGCCAGGCGATATAACGGTCGATCTCGTTGGTGATGTCGATCTCGGTCTTGGGATCGTTCTCCATGAAATAGTCGATGGCCTTCTGCCGGTCCCAGCGCATCGAGTGTATTCCCGTGTCGACCACCAGGCGCACCGCGCGCCACATCTCGTAAGCGAGCTGCCCGAACTTGGAATAGGGATCGTCGTAAAGTCCCATGTCCTCGCCCAGGGACTCGGCGTAGAGCCCCCAGCCTTCGACGAAGGCCGTATACTCGCCGTAGCGCCTGAACTTGGGCAGCTCGCCCTGCTCCATGGCGAGCGCGATCTGCAAGTGGTGTCCCGGCACGGCCTCGTGCAGGGCCAGCGCCATCATCTCCCATTTCGGCCGCTCCTCCGGCTTGTAGAGATTCACGAAGAACGTTCCGGCGCGCGACCCGTCTGCGGCCGGCGGGCGATAGTAAGCCGTGGTAGTGTCAGGCGCCACCGCGTCCGGGATGGGTTCGACGCCGTAAGGCACGCGCGGCAGCGTCCTGAAGACCTTCACCAGGTTCGGGTCGATGCGCTTGGCGAGCGCCTCGTAGGCCTCGAACAAGTCCGCCGCCGAGCTGTAGTGGAAGCGCGGATCGGTCCTGAGGAAGTTGAAGAACTCCGCCCGCGTTCCGGCGAATCCGGTCTTCTCCATGATGGATTGCATCTCGGAGCGGATGCGGCTCACTTCGCGCAGCCCGAGTTCGTGGACGTCCTTAGGCGTCATGTTGGTGGTAGTGAACTGGCGCACAAAAAACGCGTACAGCTCCTCGCCGCGCGGCGCCTGCCACACGCCGACCTGGTCGAAGCAGGCGGGCAGATAGTCGGCGACGAAGAACTGCTTGAAATGCTTGTACGCCGGGATGACGCCGGAGGCGATGGCGTCCTTCGCAGTCTGCGTGAGCCGCGCCCGATCGGCTTCCGGGATGTCTCCGGGAAAATGCCGGAAGGGCTTGAAGAAGGGACTCGCTTCAGGGTCGGCCACGATCTGCTTGTCGATCTGCCCGGGGACGCGCTGCATGACGACCTTGGGGAGCATCACGCGCTCGCGCATGCCTTCGCGCATCAAAGCCATCGTCTGGTCCACGTGAGTCGGGAAGGCGCGAAGGCGCGCCAGCCAGTCCTCGTAGTCCTTGAGCGTTTCGAAGCGCAGCGAGTCGGCGAGTTCGTCGGCGGTCTGAATGCCGCCGCGCTGATTGAGCGGTGCCAGGTACCAGTGATACTGATGGCCTTCGATTGCGACCTCGTAATTTTTCCTGAAAAGGTCGTAGTTCAGTTGGTCGCGCGGCGTAAGGCGGCTGCGGTCGATCGCCTCGAGCCTCGCCAGCACCCGGGTCCTGTGCTGGTAGTCCTTCTCGATGGCTTCGAGGCTTAAGTCTTCCCAGCGATCGTTCCGGCGGCGGTCGCCGAGCGACGACGCCCAGGTGGGATGGCGCTCCATCTGGTAGTCCCACTCAGAGGCAAACAGTTGATGGAGGGTCTTCGCCGCGTCGTCCAACGGTTCCTCCCGCGATTTCGCCACCCCTGGCGTCCCGACCAGCACGCCCTGAAGCATAAAGATCAACAGAACGGTGGTTCGGCGCATCATCCCCTCCTCAGAGCCCCGTGAGTCCTCTGGCGGCTCCCTGCGGTGACCATCGGCCAGGTATTGTACGCCATTTGTCGGGGCGAGCGGTTGTGGCGGCGTTCTCTTGTAGCGGCGGTCGGAGCCTGCCCTGTTATTTGAGTTCTAGGCGATTGTCGGATAGAGTAGTACCCTTGAATGACCAACAGAGGAGGCCAGATGGCCAACATCAAAGTGTCGATCATTAACGAAAGCACAGTTTTAGCCGACGCGCAGGTGCGCGTGGCGGTCACCGACCTCGAGACCCAGGTACACAAGGATTTCGCGCCGGCTTGGGGGATTGACGCGGACCTAGCCTTCGTACCCAAGGGCGCGACACCCGCCAGCGGCTCGTGGTGGCTGGCTGTACTGGACGACACGGACCAGGCGAGCGCCCTCGGTTACCACGACCTCACTCCCGAAGGCCTGCCGGAAGGGAAAGTGTTCGCGGGGACGGACCTGAAGTTGAACCTGCAGTGGACGGTGACTGCCAGCCATGAGCTGCTGGAGATGCTCGCCGATCCTGACATCGATCTGGCGGCCGTCCAGTCCGACCCGAACACCGGAAATCCGACCCGGCTTTATGCTTACGAGGTCTGCGATGCGTGCGAGGATGATCAATTCGGATACACGGTCGGCAAGACGCTGGTATCCGATTTCGTCTTCCCGTCGTGGTTTGAGTCTTTTTGGTCGCCCGGAGGCACACAATTCGATCAGCGCAACAAGATCCAGCAGGCGTTTCAGGTTCTGGCCGGCGGTTACATCGGCGTGCTCGACCTTCCCTCAGGCAGCGGCTGGTACACCATCAACGCTGAGGGCCGGCCCTGGGAATATCGCATGCGGGCGCCAGTCGGCAGCAGGCGGGAGCGGAGGCGAACCCCCCGTTCCCACTGGCTGAGGAGCAAGCCTCGGCAGAAGTCGCACAAAAAGGGTCAGTGACCGCCCTAAGCGCCGATGATCTTGATGAACTCGCTTGGGCCGTGCGCCGTCGAATTCGGCGTAATAGACCTGCTGCCAGGGGCCGAGGTCAAGCTTGCCCTTGGTCACGGGGACCAGCACCTGGTGGCCGACGAGCAGGTTTTTCAGGTGCGCATCGCCGTGGGTCTCCCGGGTGCGGTGATGACGGTAGTCGGCGCGAAAAGGCGCGAGCCGTTCGAGCCATTCCTCGATGTCCGCGATCAGCCCGTCCTCAGCATCGTTGATATAAACCCCCGCCGTGATGTGCATCGCCGAGGCCAGCGCCAGGCCTTCCTTGACTTGGGCCTTAGCCAAGGCCCTTTCGAGCTCCAGGGTGATATTGATAAACTCCAGCTTCTTTTCGGTGTTGAACCAGAGGTATTCGGTATGGGATTTCATCTGCAACGCCTTCCCTTCATTTTGGATTTTAGATTTGGATATTTTGGATTTTGAATTGGCGATTCGAAGGCAGGCTAGCCTCCCCTCGATGAACACTGACGGCGCTTTACGTCTCTTGGATAAAGTCAAAACAGTTCGGCAAGTCCGAATCCGCTTGCCTCGGGGAGCCGAAGCCGGAAGCGAGCAGTTTAACGGATGTGGGATCCAAACGCGGTTGTGAATCCAAAATCTAAAATCGAAAATCCAAAATCCAAAATCGAAACGGGGGCTTTACTTCTTGGGAGGCTGCGTTCTATAGTGTCTGCTGCCGAAAGGGGGGGTGCGCCCGCCTCCCGACTTTCGGGCACTGCTTCGCGCCGCCCGGACGCGTGATCGAGGGAGGATACGATGAAGAGGGTCATTCTTCTAATGTTGCTCGCCGCCGTCGTGGCCATGGGAGTCACAGTCGAGGCCGTGGCGGCCAAGGAGAAGGAAGGAAAGATGGGCGCCGCCCAGAAGGAAGCCCACTGGACTGGCACCATCGTGAGAAGCGACAAGGATGCCGGCACACTCACTGTCCGCAAGGATGGAAGCACCACCGAAAAGATCGTTCACTACGATGCTGACACGAAGTGGACGAGACAAGAGAAAGGGAAGGTCGAATCGATCGATTCCAGCCAGGTCAAGGACGGCGACAGGGTCATCTGTGTGGGTGGTTACAATGAGAAGAGTGAATTCCACGCCACTCGCATCGACTTGAGGCTGCCCCATTAACTTGGCTTAGGGTTGAATTCGTCGCGCATTACCGGGGTAAAGGTCACATTTTAGCCAACCCATTCGGGCCGTCGGGCGTGCTAGCCTCAGGGAGGATACGATGAAGAAAGTTCTGGTTCTTGCCTTGCTCACGGCAGTCGCGGGCGTCGGACTCGCGGCGCGGGGAGTGGCGGCCAAGGAGAAGAAAGCCAAAAGCGCCACCGAGCAGGAGGCTCGCTGGCACGGCATCATCGTCCGCAGTAACAAGGACGCATCCACGTTGACCGTCCGCAAGGGAAACATCGAGAGGACCGTCCACTACGACAGCTCGACGAAGTGGACGAAGCAGAAGCAAGACGCCGCGATCGACGAGGTCAAGGACGGCGCGGACGTCATCGTGCTCGGCAAGTACGATGACAACGGCGTGTTGCAGGCCACCCGCATCGATCTGCGGCGTCCGTAACGAGTCTCTCAGTCATTCAGTTTGTCAGTTTCTCACTCATTCATTTCCTGATTGGTGAGCTTCGTCTTCACTGACATACTGACGAACTGATTTGCCTGACAAACTCTAAGCTAGCCGGGTCCGGGCGCAAGGCGGATGAGCGCGCGCAGGATGCCGCGCGTGATGTTGAAGTCCTCAGCCATGGCATCGTAGAACTCCTGCTGGTCGATCTGAAGGGCACGTACCGGCTGGGTAGCCATCGCCGATTCCCTGTGGGAGTCGCCGGCCAGCAGCGCCAGAGCGCCAGCCACCTGTCCGGCCGCCAGTTCTTGCGCCTGCTGCCCGTTGCGGACGAGCGCCACCCGGCCTTCCAGGATGAGGAACATGGTGTCGGCGCCCTCGTTCTCGCGGAAGAGCAACTGGCGCGCATCGCAACTGACCTCGCGCGCGATCGCGGCCACGCGTGCCAGGCTTTCGGTGCGGACGCCTTGAAAAACGGGCGCCTTTTGCAGGATATCCACCTTCTCGATCGTGGTCAGCATTCTTTGGCTTCTGGAGAGCGTGGTAGCGCCGCCCTTAGGGCGGCAGGTTGACCAGCGACATGCCGAGCTGAAGCCCGGCGTTACAGCGCGCGAAAATCGACAGTGACAAATCGAACTAATCTAGGCTGACCCCGCCACCCCCAGGCGAGCGCTCGTCCACCTCCAGGTCTCCTCCAGCAGCGAATCTCCGGCGTGCGCCAACTGCCGCACATCCTCGCACAACTCCGCCAGGCCCAGTTCGCCGATGGCATGGAGCGAGCAGGCGCAAAGCCACCGATCTTCACAGCGCAGCAAGATGCGCAGCGCTTCCGCCTTCGAGTTCACCCCGACGCGGCAAAACCTCCGGGCGAAGCTCAGCCGGTCGCTTGCGGTAATCTCCGGGTCGAGCACGTAGGAGAGCATACGGTAGTGCTCCGGCTTGAGGAGGTGCTCGAGCACTTCGAGGGCATTGGCGCGAAGCTGCGCGCGGCCGGACTTGACCCCCACGTAAGCGTTATAAATATCGCGAGGCGGATAGAGCAGGGCCAGCAGGCGGAAGATGCGCTCGAATTCGTACTCCATGCGCTCGCCGAGCGCCCTGGTCAGCACCGAGCTGCTCGGGTGGCCATCGAGCCAATTGCTGGCGTGCGGCTCAAAGGCCTCCAGAATCTGGACCGAGCGGTAGTACCCCATCAGCTCCAGGTTGAGCAGATCGGCAAAATCGGCGTCCGCGGGCATAAGACCGGGGTCGCGGCGGCGCAGTTTGTTGAGCGCCTTCAGCAGATCGAAGCGCAACCCCGCATCAGGCTGGACGAGGCTCTCAGCCAGGGCGGCGGCTGCTTCCGGCGTGGCAATGCGGGCCAGCACATTGGGTATCTGCTTGCGGACGGGGAGGGAAACGGCTTCGTCGTTCAAGTAGTCCCGTAGCGTACCCACCGCGCGTTCGCCGTATTCGGCAAGCGCCGCGCGCGCCGCTCCGCGCAGGCGCTGCTCGGCCAGCTTCTCGATGACCAAGGGCAGGAACTGCCGTCCGCCGATCTTGCCCGCGCTCAGCAGGGCCTGCTCTTGAACTTCGATTTCCTCGTCGCGCAAGAGCGTCAACAGGTCGGAGTGCAGTTCCGAGGCGGGAGGAATCGCGCCCAGCGCCCGCGCCGCCTCAACTCGGGACCTCGGCGCATCGGGGCCGGTCCGGGAGAGCATTCCCTGGAGGATAGCCTGCGCCGTCGCTAGGTTGTCCGGCTGCCGAGTCCGCGCCAAATAAGCGGCCACGGAGCCAGCCAGGGAATAATCCGTGAAGTCAGAGTCGGCTTCGAGCAGGCTAAGGGGATCGCGCCCGGCGTGCAGCGCCAGATAATGGAGCGCCTCGGTGCGCACCTCGGGGGACTCGTCCTTCAGCATCTTTTCCACTTGCGGCAGGATCTTCTGGTCTCCAGCGTCCCCCAGCAGGCGCAGCGCCCGCTGTCGGACGGCCGGCGACGCGTGCTCGAGCAGCCCGCGCAGGACGGGGTGCCGGCCGGGCTCGCGCCCAATCTCAAACAGGCTCAGGCCGTACAGCAGTTGCTGCTCCTGGCCCCGCTTCAGGCTCTCGGCCAGCACTTCCGTTGTGGTCGAGTCCAGGACTCCGGCGGCGGTCCGCTCGGGGTCGAGCGTCCGACGTTCGATCGCCTGCCGGAGGACGTTCAGGTACTCGCGACGGACCGCGTAGGCGACGCCGATCCACCCGAACAGAATTACCATGTTTACGAGGCTCACTTTGCCCGGGCTGAACTTCAGCACGCTCGCAAAGAGCAAGAGGACGAGCCCGGCTATTCCGTCCGCGGACCGCCAGACGAAGGTGTCGATGAACGACTTGACCTGGCTCTTGACTTCGGGCGCAACAGGCAAATAAAGGAGTTCGGTAGCGGACTTGTCGAGCGAATAGCGCAGGATGTAATGGCTCCCTCGCAGGATGCTGCCCGTGACCAGTCCTGTAGCAAAGAATACGCCCAGGCTGCTGGCCAGCAGCGAGACCGGGAGCGCGAAGAGCCCGACCCGGATGCCAAAGGCTCGCAGCAGCGGTCCCGTCAGCGCCAGTTGGAACACCAGAGTGATCAGGCCCATATACCCGTAGAAGCGGGCGATGAAAGCTGTCAGTCCGGCGGTATTGTGGCCATAACTGTCCTTGGCAATCAGAAAGAACTGGTAGCCGAGAATGCTGGTGGCAAGGCAGCCAATGGCGATCAGGGCCGTGATCGACAGCAAGTAGGGAGACTTCCGGATAACCCGCACGCTCTGCTGAAAGTTCCTGGGCGCATCGTGTGCGGCGGGCGCCAGACGCACTTCGGCAAGCCGCGGTCCCGCCCTCTGGAACAACAGCTTGACCAGCATCGCGCAGCCCACCAGGATCAGCGCCACCACCAGGAGTAAAGTGTTCGGTCGAAGGTGGCCGTGTCGCATCACGTCGGCGGTGAAGAAGCCGATGAAGACCCCGCCCAGGATGGGTCCCAGTTGGATCAAGGAGAAAATCCGGCGCGCTTCCCGCGTGGTCAGCGTGTAGTTGGCCAGCGTCCAGCCCATCATAGGGCCCATGGCGCCGAGCGCGTACACCCAGGCGTAAACCAGCAGGTACACAGAGCGGTAGTGGAAGCGGGTCAGCCACCAGAAGAGGCAAAACGAAGAAGCGAAAAACAGCAGCGTGCCGATCACCAGCATTTCCAGGCGCAGCCGGTGCGAAAGGCGGATGTAGGTTGAAACGAAGCCGCCGATCATCACCGCCGAGCCGATCATAGCGTAGGGCAGGTGCCTGGGAAAGACCTCCAAAAACAGCGCGTTC
>QHZK01000537.1 GCA_003224635.1 Acidobacteriota bacterium
CGATGACTGCGTCATGCAGACGCACCTCTTCGAGGACCGGGTCTTGAAGTCCTCGGGCCTCCGTATCGGCGCGGATTGTGCGGTAGGGGCCGACTCAGTCGTCCTCTACGACTCGAAGATGGAGGATGGCTCGCGCCTGGACGCGCTCTCGCTCCTTATGAAAGGGGAGACCCTGCCTGCCGCCACAGCGTGGGCGGGTATCCCGGCGGGCTGGCGCTCCGGCGCGGAGCGTCGTGATGCTGTACGATGCGACACGCAGGTCGCGCGCGGCGCCCCGCGCGCAGTTACGGGTCAGGAAAGCCGAGAGACTGCCGGGCAACGGGCGCTGGCGCCGGTTCCCAGCGTATAGCCCTTTGAGTGACCTCCCAGCATGTCGCGGAAAAACGGCTTCAAGCCGCGACGGAAGGGCGGGGCTTTAACCCCGCCGTAAAACCAGAACAAGGAAAGGAAAATGGATATGTTGTTTTCTCCTTCTTCGGCAGGTCCAAGGACGCGCCCTCCGGCGGTCAGGGTTGCAGTGCATCTGGTCGAGCTCGACAGGTTTATGGAGCGGACCGATCTCCGCGCCGGGCTGCCCGATGCTGAATGGCAGTGCGCGGCAGAGATCCCTTCGCTGCCGCAGCGCATGGCGTTCATGGCAAGCAGAAAGTTCCTGCGCGAATTGCTCGCCGCCCGGCTCGGCTGCGCGCCAGCGGCAGTGCCGATCACGCGGGAGCCTGACGGGAGGCTGCGCCTGGCGGGGGGCGCGGGAATCGAATTCAGCCTGTCGCATCGGCAACGCTGGTGCGCTGTGGCGCTTTCGACCGATTGCCCGGTGGGCGTTGATGTGGAGCCGATTCAGCCCCTGGCCGGTATGGCGGCGGTGGTGAAAGAGTTCTTCCCGCCGGTTGCCAGGGCCGCCTTCGCGGCCGCCACGCCCAACAATCAGCAGAACGTGTTCTTTCGCTGGTGGACGCGTATCGAGGCGGCGGTAAAGGCTTCTGGACGTAAGCTCGATGAGGCCGTTTCCTGCTTCGCCGGGGTGGTGCACGAATCGTGCGATCGAGTGCCCGGCTTGGCCCTGGCGGTAGCGGCGCGCAGCGAGGGCCCCCTTACCGTCGATTGGCGCCTGCCTTCAGGGACCGCCTCTTAATCGAATAATTAGTGGGCCTCGTTACTTGCCGACGGTCTCCTGAAGCGATGGCAGCCAGCGGGAAAGGTGATTGAGGCTGGGGTAGTCGGTGCGGTCCACTTGCAGCGGGGTTATAGAAATTTCGTGGGCGCGGATGGCGGCGTAATCGGAGTCAGGCTCGACGTTGTGCCACTCGACCGTTTCGTCCTGCCAGTAGTAGGGGCGCCCGCGCGGATCTTTCTTCTCGTAGATCACGTTCTGCGTAATCTTGCGGCTCTGGCGCGTGACTCGAACTCCGCGCACTTCGGCGGGCGGCACGTTCACGTTAAGCATGACGCCGCGGGGCAGCCCCTCCTCGAGAACTTTGGCCGCGAGCTCGGCGCCGAACGCGGCCGCGGTGGAAAAGTCCGAACTCTTCCGCGACGCGAGCGACATGGCGATGGCCGGCACGCCATGCAGAGTGGCTTCGAGCGCGCCGGCCACGGTGCCCGAGTAAATGACGTTCTCCCCCAGGTTCGCGCCCTGGTTGATTCCCGAAACCACCAGGTGGGGCTTCGCGGCCAGCAGTTGATGGATCGCGAGGATCACCGCGTCCGCCGGCGTTCCCGACACCGCGTAGTGGCGCTCGTCGAGCGCGCGGACGCGCAAGGGCAGGTGGATGCTGATGGCTTGGCCGGTGGCGCTCATTTCGCGCTCCGGCGCCACGACAAAAACCTCTCCCACGCCCGCGAGCCCTGCCTCCAGCGCCTTCAGGCCCTCCGCGTGGATGCCGTCATCGTTGGTGATAAGAACTCGTTTCATGAGCTCGCAGTCTATTGTAGACGATATGCCGATATATCGCCCGCCGACGGAGGCATTAACCTCGCAGCGGCCCCGGCGAAGGGTTGCGTGCGCTCTGGGACGGAGAGCCACCGCGCAACCCGTCACTAGTCGACAGTGATTGGGGCATTATTTCTCTACGGTAGCCCGCTTGGTGCCCGCGATCTGCGCCTCGAGTTCGGACATATCGAGCACGATCACCTTGCGGCGTTCCATCTTGATGATCCGGCGGTCGACCAAGCGGCGCAGGTTACGCGAGACGAGGTCGCGCACGGTGCCGATCTCGGCGCCGATTTCCTGGTTGGTTTCTTCGAGCGGGAACTCGATCCCGCGCCGCGTGCGGACGCCGTAGCAGAGGGCGCGGTCGCGCAAGAACCGCGCCAGGCGGTGGCTGACTTCTTTGAGCGACAGCTCCTCGACCAGGCTGGTCAGGTATCGCGAGCGCGAAGCCAGGCTGCGGATCACCGCGAACGCCACCCCGGAGTTGTGCCGGCACAAGTCCAGGAATTCGCGCTTGGGCAGGTAAAGCACGGTCGAGTCCTCGACCGCAGCCGCCGAAGCCGGGAAGCTGCCACCGTCGAAGAGGGCCAGTTCGCCCACGGTCGAACCGGCGCGCTCGGTGACGAGTACTTGCTCGCGGCCCGTCTCCGCCATTTTGAACTGCTTCACGGCGCCCGCCTGCACCACGAAAAGACCCTCGCAAGAGTCGCCCTCTGCGAACAGCATCTCGTCCCGGCGCAGTCGCCGGACCACGCAGTGGGCAGCCAGCGACCGGAGCTCGTC
>QHZK01000533.1 GCA_003224635.1 Acidobacteriota bacterium
CTGCCGTTTCCTTTGATAACCGATATGATTACGGGCCCGGCGAGCGGCTTCGATTGATCCGGTGCAGGCCTTGCGTACGGAATAGTTGTCCAAAACCTGGGACTATCTCTGGTCGGCCCGAAATGTCCGGTTCCGGATGCGGGTGTCCCAGGAGCGGGCAGCCCTCCGTTCGGTAGTTAGGCAGCAAATTTGCTTTGCTCGTGCGTCGTCGCGGATGCGAAATTCCACAGGCTGCGTGAGGACTATCGGCCACGCATCTTCCTCCCCTATTTCAGTCCTCTCTGGGAACATACGGCCGTTTCCTATGAAGTGCGCATTCTCGGGAATCCCGCAAGTGTCAGCAAGGCGATTCGCCAGGCCGTCGAGGAGACCGATTCGACTCTCCTTCCGATCAGAATAGAAACGATGGCGGAACTCGTCGCGCATTCGCTCGATACCGACCGCTTCATTGCGCGGCTCTCCGGGGCCTTTGGCCTGCTGGCGATGCTGCTGGCGGCCATTGGCCTCTACGGCCTGATGGCCTACAACGTCGCCCGCCGCACCCGTGACATCGGAATTCGTATGGCGCTCCGCGCCCAGCCCGGAAATGTCCTTTGGCATGAGGGACTCGATTACAAACGTCACCGGGATACACATTACTCATAACCAGGCTTGCTGCGAACGCTTCGAGATGGCGGGATAGCAGGAGTATCCGTCGCACTCAATGTCGGCTACTCCAAAACTCGGACGCCTATGGTTTCAAGTACTGGTCGAGCCATCCAAGGACGGTCTTATGCCACAGCCGGCTGTTCTGCGGCTTCAGCACCCAGTGCCCTTCGTCCGGAAAATAGAGCAATTCGGAGGGCACGCCGCGGCGCTGGAGCGTGGTGAAGATCTGGAACGCCTGGCCGTCCGGCACACGATAGTCCAGGTTGCCCTCGACAATCAGCATCGGCGTATTCAGCTTCTCGACGAAGTTCGACGGCGACCACTTTTCGTAGAGTTGCGGGTGTTCCCACGGCACGCCTTTGAATTCCCACTCCGGGAACCAGAGTTCTTCGGTCTCGCCGTACATGCTGCGCTGGTCGAAGACTCCGTCGTGCGAGACCAGCGCCTTGAAGCGGTCGGTGTGGGTCGCGATCCAGTCGATCATGAAGCCGCCGAAGGAGGCGCCCGCCGCGCCCATCCGTGTTTTGTCGACGTAAGGTTGGGACTCGAGCCAGTCCGTGGCCGCCATCAGGTCCTTGTAGGGAGCGCCTCCCCAGTCGCCTGATATCTCCTCGACGAATTTCTGGCCGTACCCGGTCGAGCCGTGGAAGTTGGTCATCATCACGACGTAGCCGTGCGCCGCGAACATCTGGGCGTTCCAGCGGTAGCCCCACGCATCGTCCCAGGCGCTTTGGGGTCCGCCGTGGACCAGCATGAGCCCCGCGTACTTCCTGCTCGGATCGAACCCGGGAGGTTTGACCAGCAGGCTCTGGACTTCCGCGTTCAGCGCGCCTTGCGTGGTCACGAATTCGGCCGGGTTCATGTCCAGCTCGGCCAGCAGCGCATCATTGGCGTGGGTCACTCCGGCGACGCCGACGCCGGAGGTCGAGCCTCGATAAATCTCCGCCGGCTGACTCAGGCTGCTGCGGGTAAAGACCAGCTTCCCGTCGGCGGTCGCTTGAAGCTCGTCATTGAAGGCGCCCATCACTTTCTCGACTTTTGGGTTGCTCACCGATGTTTTGAAAACGGGCTGCTCGCCCTGCTCCGGCGCCGTGAAGTAAATCGTGTCGCTGTCGGGCGCCCAGGCAAAGGCGGTCACCCACTGGTCAAATCCCGCCGTGAGATCCTTGATCGCGCGCGTCTGCCGGTCATAAACGCGCAGGCGGAAGAGGTCCGATTCATAGCCGTTGCGGGCCTGGGACGTATAGGCAATGTAACGGCCATCGGGAGAATATTGCGGCGAGGCGTCCGAGCCGGGATTGTCCGGTGTGATGTCCCTGGCTTCCCCGCCGTAAGCGGAGACCAGATACAAGTCGTTATTCGTGGTCCAGGCAGGATGCCCCGTCCGGTTCGACGTGTAGCAGGCTTCCGTGCCGTCCGGAGAGATGGCATAGCCATCGGGAGCGCCCAGGAAGAAAGTGGGCGAGTCGAACGCGCCGGGAGTCAGGTCGCGAGGCGCGCCGCCTCGGGCGGAGACTACGAAAAGGTGAGTGTATTTGTCGTCGCGCCAGTCCATCCAGTGCCGGAACAGCAGCTCGTGGATAAGGCGCGCCTTCACCTTGCTCTTCTCCGCCTCCAGGCGCTTGCGGTTGCACTCCTCGTCCGCGCAGTCCGGGTACACGCTCGAGGTAAAGAGCAGGTTGTCGCTCTTGGCGGCCCAGACCACGCCGTCGGCTTCGGTCGAAATCGAGGTGAGCTGGCGCGCCTCGCCGCCGTTCAGAGGAAGAATCCACACCTGCGACTTTCCGCCTCGCGTCGACACAAAAGCGAGCGATTGCCCGTCCGGCGACCAGCGCGGGCGGCTGTCCGATCCTTCACCTTGCGTCAACTGGCGAGCTTCACCCCCTGCAGTCGCAATCAGCCAGATGTGAGTTGCCTTCCGGTCGGCTTCAAGGTCCACCGAGGTCTGAACGTAGGCGATCCACTTCCCATCGGGCGAGACCTGGGGATCGGAAATCCTCTGAATCTTCATCAGGTCTTCGAATGTGATCGGGTGTTTGGCCTGCGCGACTGTGGTCAAGGCGAGCAGTACGAGGACGAGTTTGAGCCACCTAAGTCTCTTCATCGAGTTCTCCAAGACGGAGCGGCG
>QHZK01000055.1:0-10097 GCA_003224635.1 Acidobacteriota bacterium
AGATTGCTCGGATACAGAATGTGGCACCCCACTTGCTCAATCCAAAGTGGATACAGGCGACAGCAACAGAATTGGTCGTACTCAGCCCCCGCTCGTCGCCCACCGGCCTGCCGAGAGCCTTCGTGAAGAATTCCGAAGTCGCCCCCTCGAGGCCGAGGAACAGCGGTTGTCTGGCGGAGAGAGTAGCCCGAGACAGTCGAAAGGCTACTAGATGCCACCGGGCATGAGGGAGCACAATGTCACGCGTAATCGAGAATTTTAGTCAGTCGAGGCCGGAGCGAAGTAAAATCACATATCTTCAGACAAGCCGCCGCCCAAGGTCCGGGCCTCGATCCGATACCGGCCAGGTCACCGTGTTCGTGGCCATCGTATTTACGCTGTTTCTGGCGGCCTTTGCGGGCTTCGGCTCAGATATGGCCAACCTGTGGTTCCACCGGCAGTCCGCACAAGGCGCGGCGGACTCGGCTTGCCTGGCTGGCGCTGTCGATCTGCTGGCCAACCTTGGGGGCACCGCGAACGGAGGATTCACGCCGGGCACCGCTTTCGATTGCGCCACTGCTACCAGCGCGGCGCCGTGCGTGTACGCGGCCTTGAATGGCTATAGCAGCACGGGTCTTATTGCCGGAAAAACATCGAACGATGTAGCAGTCAGCTTTCCCGGCACCGTGCCTGGGGTTTGGAAACCGGACGTGACAGTCGGCGGTTCGTATCCTTACCTTCGAGTCGACGTTGTCGACCGGGTGAAGGTGTACTTTTCTGCTCTAACGACCCAAACGAAAACCATGGACGTGCGGGCCACCGCCAAGTGCGGGCTGGTGCTGCCCACCGGGCCCGGCGCCATCATGGTCCTGCATCCGAACCTGGCAAGCGCTTTTTCGATACAAGGCAGCCCCAACGTGCAAATTACCGGTGGGCCCCCGCGCGGAGTTGTAGTGAACTCCAGCAACGCGGTCGCGGTTACGATCGGTGGGAGCGCCATCCTTGACCTGAGCCAGGGCGGTCCCAGTCTGTCAGGCAGCGACATAGGGATAACCGGCGGGCCTGGCACGCCATACTTAAATTTCTACCCCGGCGTAACCGGGCACTGGGTGTCGCCGTCAGTGCCGGTTCCGGATCCGTTGAAGACCGTAGCGCCGCCGACCCAGCCGAGCGCTCCCGCGTCGCCCAACCCGCGCAGTGCTGCCTACCTCAGCAACGGCTGCCCTGACTCCAACGGGTGCGACGAGTACGCGCCCGGACTGTACACCGGCTTGCAAGTCAAGAACGCGACGGCGATCTTTGATCCAGGAATCTATTACATCACGGGGTCGGGCGGTCTTAATCTCGACTCCAATTCCGTTGTGCGGCCGAGCACCGGGACAGGTACTGGTGCGGGGGACGGCAGCGGGGGAGCGCTGTTTTACCTCTCGGGCGGCACCGTCTCCATCAGTTCGAACTCCGGGAAGCCCAGAAACAACAGCACGATCGATGATTTTAACAGCTCGCTCGTGGCTTGCCCCGGCGGGTGGGTCCCCAATCCTCCGCTTCCGGCGACGCTGCAAGGCAACGTGCTGCTTGCGCCCTGCACGACCAACGGGACCTACAATATTCCTCCCACGCCTCAGGGGCCCTATCGCGGACTACTGTTCTTCCAGAACCGCTCGGATACCGGCACCGCGGCCCAGCCGAGCATGACCGGAGGCGGAGGGCTTTGCCTGGTGGGGACCTAGTATTTCCACAACTGCCCCAATTCCGTGACTGGCACGTGTTCGGCTCCTCCCCTGGACTACCAGGCGATCGTCACCCTCCAGGGTAACTCCGGCACGAACACCCGCGTTATAGGGACCATCATTGCCGACCAGTTGGCCCTGGGAGGCAGCAGCGGTATCGACATGGAGTTGAACCCGGACGGAACGTTCCATTTCGTAAAGGTTGCCTTGCTTCAGTAGACGGCGCCACATTTCGCAGTAGGATACTGCCTGCGCGATACTATTGCTTGACTGCGGGCACCCACTTCAGGTACAGTCCAGGTTGGACGCTTAATTGACTGGTTGTTATCAATGTAATGAATACCAGCTACTCAAGCCGTTGAATCGCCATGAGTTTGCGATTTACCATCGTCGTGGCCAGGTAGCCACCAGCCGATCACCGAGGGGGTTTGCGTCCCTTTTATTGTGCGCCTCCAGTATTTCCTGAAAAAATGCCTACTCTCCTCGATGACGAAGTGCAATCGCCTGAAGTTCAGGATGATCAGGTTCTCTTCGCGGCTGCGTCTGTAGACCTGGGCCGAAACCGCGTGCCGGGTCGCGGACTCCTCTACTCTTTTCTCGTGCACGAAATCGTTATCCTCTGGATACTGTGTCATCCGGATTCCTACTCGACCAAGGAGCGCCATTTCCGCCTTATCGAGCAGATTCCCTTAGAAAGTGAGCTGTTGCTTCCACCGGTTGGCGGCGGAGATTCCGGCGCCAGCGGCCAGGAGGGGGCAACCAAGCGGGTTCGGGGCAAGAACAAGAAAAGGGGCGCTTCACGCGGTAAAGCGGCGGCCAAACACCTCTATCCCGGTCCGCAGCCGATGGCCTCGAAATCGCCAAATCCGGATAACTCTTTCCAGACTATCTTGCAGCCGGACCTCATTAAGCCCCCTATCCTGAAGGTTCCGCTGCCACTGCCTAACATGATGCAACTGGCTGCCACGCTTCCGCCGCCCCCTCCGGCAGCCCACAAAATCTTCGAGCCTCCGGCTCCTCCGCAGCCTCCCGAAGCGCCGAAGCTGCATGGTAACCTTCGTTCGGCAGCCATCGAGATTCCGGTGTTGGTCCCGCCGCCGGCGCCGGTTAAGCCAAAGATAACCTTGCCTCCTCCCAGCCAGGAGGTTGCCGCTCTTCATACGCTGGCGACCGCGTCCAGGTTGCGCGAACTGGCTAAGGCGACACCTAGTCTCACGGCCCCGGTCGCGCCGCAAAATCCACCTTCAAGAGCGAGTTCAGCCGGAACGGATACACGAAACATCCTAGCCTTGAGTGTCTTTCCTTCGACATCCAGGCTCGCGATCCAGGTCCCGCAAGTCGAAGCGCACGGCGACTTCGCAATCGGGCCTCATCCGCCGACGGCTGGTCCAGAACCCGGAACTACTCGAGGCGACAGCACAGAAATCTCCTCCCTTCCTCCGGAGATCTCCGGTCCGGGTCTGGCGGCGCTTGGCAAAGGGTTGGCGAGCGAGGCCAGTCCGGTCGGCGAGGTCGGCAATGGGACCGGCGCAAGTGTGGAATCAGGACCAGGTCTGGGACACACCGGCTTGGGACCTGGGAGCGGCGCCGAAACCGGGGCAGGCGCCGGCGACGGCAAATCGAGCAGTCCCGGCGCCGGAGCGGGAACAGGGAAGGGTACGGGCGCTGGCGCGGGTGTGGGTCCTGGCGCAGGGCCATTCGCCGGAATGTCGATCGTCGGCGGTGCGGGGAGTGCTGCGAGCTCCGGCGCTGGCCGCCCTTTTGGGCCTGAGGCCTCGGGCTCCTACGGTCTCACGGTCGTTGCGGCCGGGCCGAGTGGAGGCGGGATCAGGGACTTCGGCGTCTTTTCTGACGAGCCAGTCTATACCGTGTACATCGACATGAGGCGCAACGGCGAGCCGGCGCCCTCATGGACGATGGAGTACGCCTTGCTGGCGAAGCGGCCGGCCATCGTGGACCCACCCGGAGCGGTCTCGCTGAGGCTGGAGCCGGAATCGCTGCACTCGGTCGTGCCGCCCTTCCCCGCCACCAAAGAGACCCCGCAATTCCCGCCCGACGTCATTTCAAAGTACCTGGGGCAGATGATCGTCGTTTACGGCGTGCTTAGTCCTGAGGGAAAACTCCTGAGCATTAGTGTGATGGCGAGCCCGAACACAGAGCTTAATTCTTCGGTGCTCGATGCCCTCGATCGTTGGGTGTTTCAACCCGTGCTGTTAAATGGCAAGCCGGTCGCGGCGAAGGTCCTCCTGGGGATCCCGCTCTTTCTCGCTGACCGGGCCAACGCGAGCGTCGCAGCCGCTTCTACCACGCCCGCGTCTGGCGCGTCAACCTCCGCGCCGCCTCAGGCGGAGACAGCCGCTCCAGCCTCATCGTCAGTGCAAAGTGACGCGAGCGGTGCCGCTGGAGCCGCGAATCCAGCGGGAAAACCCGGGTCGGAGCCGGAAGTCGCCGCCGCTCAGGAGCTCACGCCGACGCAGAAGAAAATTGCAGCCCTGGAGAAGTGGGGCGACGAGTTCCTGGACCGAGGCGAGTACGAAAAGGCCATCCGCCAATATCAATCCGCCTTGGCACTGAACCCCGCAAACGCGGGACTCCGTCAGAAGCTCGAGGGCGCCCTCAAGGCCCGCAGCCACTGAACAGAAAGTCATCCGGTAATCTCACCATCCATTCCAAGCAACGACCCCGATCTTCGAATGCCTGCCTTTCCGCAAAGAGCGGGCGGGACGCCCGCGCTCCGACTTTCGCAGATTCTTGTTAACTAATCGGCTCGATTCGCGTTATAGGGATTGGAGCGATGCCGCCAGGGGCGGCTCTAGCGGAGGTGACGACGAATGTCAGACAACCTTTCGTTCGTGCTGATGGCGTTCATTTTTGGGGGTGGGTTCGTCTTGATTGTGCGCTCCCTGCTCGACTACCGACGAACAGCCGTACTGGTGCGCGTGCAGGCGGACGCGCACGTGAAGCTGATGGAGAAGCTCGCGTCCAGCCAGGAGCTGCTGGGCTACATGGAGACGGAAGCGGGCAAGCACTTCCTTCAATTGGTCACGGTCGGCGTCGAGAGCTCGCTGGCGGCCTTCGTCCTTTACATCGTCTGGGCGTAGCAGTGACCCGCGGACCCGCGACACTGCCAACGACGCCCTGGCTGCCGTCCCGTTTAGCACGATGATAGGATTACTTGCGAGCGGAAGCATGGTTTTTCCGGAGCGCGGCCATCTGACGGTCGTCGTCGGGCAGGAAGTATCCGACCACAATTCCCATGGCGCCCTCGGGCAGGAGCTTGCCGGTGGGATTGTCGTAAATCGCCGTGACCTGCACGACGTCACCCTTGTTTAGGTGGTACCCGCCGCGATCGGTAAAACGGACGACCGGCACGGAGACGATGCGACCGCGAGGGTCGAGCTTGGCGTCAAGCTTGGCGATATCTTGTTTGCGGGCGGTATCCACCAGGCGCAACTGCCGGCCGTAATCGTGGAGATGGCCGCCCACCCCGATCAGCGCGCCCGAGTAACCGAGACTGAATCGGCCCGTGGTCACATTCTCGCCCGGCGTCAGGTCGTAGCCCGAGCGGCCGCAGTTCTTCACGTCGAACCACGTGGGGTAGACGTTCTTCAACCCAGCGCCGCCTGGGACCAGGGGCTGGTATTCAATCCTGACTTCGAGGTACGTGTCCGGATGGCTCGTTTCGGTCTCATTGTGGAACATCGTGGAGATGAGGATGCGCTCACCTTGATGCACGCGGTAGCCGAAACCCGGCGTCGCTGGCCAGTCGTTCATCTCGCCGCCCGCGCCGAAGATGTGCTCGGGTTTTGCGGGGCAGAGGAAATCGGGGCGCCCGGTGTTGTAGAACGCGACGTGATGCAGCAGCCGGTTGGGGAGAGCGCGGCCGGCGCCATCGGTCAGTCGCGGATGGTAAGCGGTGATCCAGCCCTCGAACGGAACCGTCAGGGTAAGACCGGGCGCCTGCTCGACAGCCATTCCCGCGTGAGCGGGCAGGTGAAGAGGCCCAAGCCGCACGGTCAAGACGTGCGCCGCGGGGTCGTCCTTCGCATCGAGTTTTGCGGCCGCCGCCCGGCCCATCATGTGCGCGTCGTGCTGGCCCTGGGCTGGCGCGATGAGCACGGTTACCGAGACCAGCAGCACGAGCAGGCCGAGAATCCCCCAAGGCTTCGGGTTTCGAAGTCTCGCGCCTGATCCCTTCATGTTAGTAACTCCCACAGCGCCACCACGTCAGTTTGACTGTCGAGGCGGCTTTACACCCGCACGCGGCGACGCAGACTCGCGGCTATAACGGCCCGGCCTCATGCGATGCGAGCCGACGAAAGGGTGAAGGATTCTAGGACGTCCCCGAAAATCTCCATGAGTTCCTTCGAGCTGTAGTGAGCCGGGTAGCCGGCTCGCCGCGCCAGCAGTTGATCGCGCATCAACCCTTCCAGCATGCCCATCAAGGCGGAGCGCACGGCTTCGAGGTGCAGGTCCGCGCGCAGTTGGCCGGCCTGGCGCATCTCCGCGAGCACTTCATCGATGATTCGCACGAAGTCGAGGTACCCTTGCGAGAGCGCCACCATGCGGCCTTCCTTGCGCACGCGGCGGCCTTCGAGCAGCATCAGGCGTTTGATCTCAGGGTCCCGCTCGAGCGCCGCCACGACCAGGCTTCCGAGGATATTGAACTTTTGCGACGGGGAACTGAGCTCCTGAATCGCCTGGCGCAGGGCTCGGTTAATTTTCTGCCAGGACTCATCAAAGATGGCCTCGAGCAGCCCCTCCTTACTTCCGAAGTGTTTCATCAGTTGCGACTCGCTGCTGCCGGCCGCGCGGGAGATGGCTACGGTGCTCGTGTTCTCGTAGCCCTTGGTCGAGAACAGGCTCTTGGCCGCCTGCAGAATTCGGTCGCGGGACGAAGCTGCAAACGTCGGTGACTCGACGCGACCGGGTTCGGATTTCCGTTTCATTTGGTCTCATCTTACTCCTCGACTAAGCGTCGCGCTACTGCGTTCACTCCCACTTACCCGCCAGCGAAATCCTGACAAGAAAGTGACAAGAAAGTTGCTTGACAAGGGATAATAGCAGTACTACTATCGGCAACGCGGCTGAACGACGCATAGCTAGCGAAGGGTCAGAGCTAGCACGCGGCTATGGGGTAGCCCCCTTTGCATTAGCGGCGTTGTTCCGCGCGCCAAATCGAGCCGAGGGTTTCACGTCGTGGGGCCTCCGCGATGGGACCATCGGGACGGTTGGCGCGCGAAAGCTGAGAGGGACCTTCCCGGAGTAAGCGGTGGAAGGGAAGCCAACGCGCCGGGAAGGTCCCATCATCCGAATCCGACTCTCCGCTTAGAAAACAATTCTGGCGCTTCGCGCCGCGCCACATGTTTCGCTCAGCTAATTCCGCAGCCGAGCGGTTTCAGCGACGAAAGCAAAAACCAATCTTGCGAAGGGAGGAAGCCGATGCGAAAGCTACCGATCGCGGTTCTCTTCGGAAGTACCCTCTTGTTTGCAGTTGCCCCGGTCCTCGCCCAGATCCCGGCCAACGAAAAGAATTGTCCCGCAACGACTGCCATCCCGCCGTTTGTGGGTCCGGGGACGAGCGCTTTCAGCCGCAACCAGAACTTGTGTCTGCCTCAGCTCGCGCCCGTTCCGACAGGGCTGAGCCCACTGGCGTTCATTGTTCAAGGCGTCGAGCCCGGCGACCGTGTGGACTCGCAGGGCAGCATCTACGTGGTCTCGATCCGCGGGGTCCCCGGAGGTGTGGACCTGTGGCGCTGGGACCAAGCCTTAGACGGGCCACCGAACAGCGCCGGCAGTATCCAGGGCACCCTGCCCTTCAAATATGAAGGCCAGCCGGACAACTGTGGCATCTTCTCCTTCACGGCTGGAGGGTGCGCCAATAACGTCGGCAGTCCGGAGAATCTCGGACTCGCGCCGGGGGGCGGCGACGCTGACATCGCCGTGAATTCCCCCGACCCTGTGACCAGCGTTCCGAACTTGCCCCTTACGAGCCTTACGCTGGCGCCAGGCGTTACGGCTACCCATTCCACAAACCGGGGCGACAGTTTTTCGCCGCCCAACGTGGTGGCCACATTGATTCCCGGCGACGACCGCATGTGGAACGACGCCATCGACCCTTCGACCGTGTACATGAGCTACCACGACGTGGCGACCTTCAACATTGAAGTGCAGCGCTCGAACGACGGGGGTGTAACCTATCTGAATGGCGCGGGCGAGGCCATTGATGCCGCGACGTTGCCCGCTGCCGGCAGTCTCGTTCCTACCAACACCGCGAACACCTTGGGGCAGATCCGCATCGACCACAGTCAATGTCCCAGCCGCGGTAACCTCTATCAGATTTTTGTGGCCCCCGACAGCGCGACAGAAAACAACGCCGGAGGGCCGCAGCGCACGGTGTACGTCGGCGTCTCCACTGACGCAAAGGCCGGTTTGCTCTCATTCACCTTCAGCGATCACAAGGTCTTCACCAACCCGGCTGGCTCGCTCGGGGCGAAGAACGGCGCTGGCAATATTTTCCCGGCGCTGGCCACGGATGACTTTGGGTATCTGTATGCCGTGTGGTCGGACAACTCGAATATCTGGTTCTCCTCTTCATCCAATCAGGGCGCGGCCTGGACGGCGCCCGTGCGAGTGAATTCGGGCGCCACGGTCGGGAACGCCAATGTTTTCCCGTGGGTGGCCGCCGACGCCAATGGCCACGCCGTGGTGGTGTGGTTGGGCGACAATATGCCCGGCAACTCGAACGACAGCAGCAAGCTCGAGCAGACCTGCTCGAATGGCACCAACAGTTGCTGGGCCAAGTGGAGCGTTTACGCGGCCGAAACCGTGAACGGTCATAGTGCGGCACCGGCCTTCGCGCAGTATACGGCCAGCGATCACATCATCCATTACGGGACCGTTTCGACTGGGGGACTCGGCGGCAACGCCAACCGCAACCTGGCCGACTTTTTCCAGGTGGCGCTCGACCGGCAACACCGCGCCAACATTTCCTTCGCGGACGACCACGTCCACAGCCCGCTGTGCACGAGCCAGTCTCCCGGCCATTGCGCTGACAACGACCCACAGTCGTTCCGCGAGGGCGTGCCCTATTTCACGTACCAGCTCAGGACGAACCCGCACATCGTCACCTCGGGCGTCTGCGCAGTGGCGCCGTAGAAGCGAGGTGGCTGAAAACCGCTCCAAGCCGCTGGCGGAAGGGCAGGGTTTCAACGCCCGCCGTGAAGCGGACCCTCACCCACCGCTTTGCGGTCTCCCCTCTTCCTTAGGGAAGGGCGCTCAAGGTGAGGAATGTTGCTCCTCGGCGGGTCTAAAGACCTGCCCTTCCCCAATCCCTCAGCGACCCGCCGGCCGGGCTCGAGCCTGCTGTTCACCGCGAACCTTTCACGTGCTATCCTGTTCGAGAAAGGATGAAGTAGCTGACCCTCTCGGATCAACAAACCTTCTGGAGGTTCGTCATGAACTGCGAGAAGAAAAGCCGGCGGGAATTCCTGGAGAGCGTTGCGCTGGGCATTGCAGGCGCAGGCGCGATCCCTTCGCTTGCGAAGTCCGAGGCGCGCGCCGCCGCAGGTGAGATGACGTATCGCACGCTCGGCCGGTCAGGGGAGAAAGTCTCCATGCTCGGCCTGGGCGGGTACCACATTGGCGTCCCGCGCGACGAGATGGAGTCGACCCGGATCATCCGCAGCGCGATCGACAGCGGCATCAACTTCCTGGACAACTGCTGGGACTACCACGACGGCGATAGCGAAGTGCGCATGGGGAAGGCGCTCCGGGATGGCTACCGCAAGAAGGTCTTCCTCATGACCAAGACCGACGGCCAGGTGAAGGACGCGTGGAACAAACAGCTTGAAGATTCGTTGCGCCGCTTGCAGACGGACATGATCGACCTGGTGCAGTTCCACGAGGTCATCCGCATGAGCGACCCGGACCGCATCTTCGGGCCGAACGGCGCATTTGAAACGGCGCTGGCGGCGAAGAAGGCCGGGAAGATCCGCTATATCGGCTTCACCGGCCATAAAGACCCGGACATCCACCTGAAGATGTTGAACACCGGTCTCGCCCACGGCTTCACGTTTGACGCCGTGCAGATGCCGCTCAACATCATGGACGCGCACTATCACAGCTTCGCCAAGAAAGTCGTCCCGGTGGCGGTGAAGCACGGCATTGGCGTGCTCGGAATGAAGCCGCTGGGCGGCGGAATCATTCTGCAAAGCCAGACGGCGACGCCCATCGAGTGCCTGCATTATGCGATGAATCTGCCCACGTCGGTCGTGATCAATGGCTGCGACAGCATGGAGCGCCTCAACCAGGCGCTCGAAGCCGCGCGCACCTTCAAGCCCCTGGGGGACAAGGAACTCGCTGGGCTGCTGGCCAAGACCGCGACCG
>QHZK01000055.1:10181-13885 GCA_003224635.1 Acidobacteriota bacterium
CTGGGCGGCGGAATCATTCTGCAAAGCCAGACGGCGACGCCCATCGAGTGCCTGCATTATGCGATGAATCTGCCCACGTCGGTCGTGATCAATGGCTGCGACAGCATGGAGCGCCTCAACCAGGCGCTCGAAGCCGCGCGCACCTTCAAGCCCCTGGGGGACAAGGAACTCGCTGGGCTGCTGGCCAAGACCGCGACCGTCGGCGCCGAAGGGAAGTTCGAGCGCTTTAAGACCACTCGCGACTTCGACGGAACAGCGCACAACCCGCAGTGGCTGGGGTGAGTGCCAGAGCCCTGTTGGAAGCGGCGGGCGCCTGGCCAGTACACGCAGGACGTCTGAGCGAGTAGAAATGCCATTGCGGGACGAATGCTCCTATAATAGGAGGGAGTAGCAATCCATGCGGCAGATAAAGATCATAGTAGAACGGCACCCGGACGGCTATGTGGCATATCCGTTGGGTGTAAAGGGAGCGGTGGTCGGCGAAGGCGATACTTACGACGAAGCTCTCGCCAATGTCAGGTCGGCGATTCACTTCCACGTCGAAACTTTTGGCCGCGACGTCCTCGAATTGGATCCCCCTGTGCTCGAGGCGTTCGTCGCTGAAGCCGGCGTGGAAGGCTGATGCCCAGGTTCCCCGCAGACGCCCCGAAGCGCAAAGTCCTTCGAGCACTTGAGTCACTAGGCTTTCGGCTGGTGCGGGAGAAAGAGCACATCTCGATGGTTCGCGAGAATCCAGATGGAAGCCGAACTCCTTTGACGATGCCAAATCATGACCGCCTGAAGGCCTCAACCCTACGGGCGATCTGTACATAGGATAGCAGCGACAGAAGTCCTGGTAGGCCGGCGGAGCCCGTGCTCGAAGCTTGTGTCGCTGCTGGTGTGGAGGGTTGACGGCGAAGCGTGGAAACGTTCGTTCAATTCCCGAATCGATCGAAGAAATGGCTGCGCGGGATGATCCACCGGCCGGAAAGGGCCAGGGCGCGTCGCGGCGGGCCCGGCGTGGTCCTCTTCCACGGCTTCACCGGCGACCGCATGGAGTCACACTGGCTTTTCGTCAAGTGCTCGCGGGCTCTGGCGCTGGCCGGGATTGCTTCGCTCCGATTTGACTTCTACGGCTCGGGCGAGTCCGAAGGCGAATTCTCCGAAGTGACGTTGCAAGGCGAGATCGCAGACGCACGGGCCGCCATCGAGTTCTTCCGGCGGCAAAAGGGAATCAACCCGGAGCGGACCGGCCTGCTGGGGCTGTCGCTCGGCGGCGCGATCGCGGCCAGCGTTGCCGGTCCCGCGCGCGCCGCGGCGCTGGCGTTGTGGTCCGCCTTGGCCCACCCCGCCGAACTCCGCGAGCTGGCCGAGACCGCGGCGTCCCCGATCCCCGATGGCGACGGCGCTCGCGAGTACAGCGGCCATCTGATCTCGTCGCAACTCCTCGACAATATCGAGAAGGTCGATCCCTTGAAGGCTGTCAGTCATTTCAAGGGGCCTACGCTGATCATCCATCCGGAGAAGGACGAATTTCTTCCCGTTTCCCACGCCGAGGACTATTTCCGGGCCGCCGGGGCCGCCAGCAAGGAAAAGGTGATCGTCCCTGGCGCCGACCACACGTTCACGTCCGTCGCCTGGGAACGCGAGGTGATCGAGCGCACCGTGGACTGGTTCCGAAAACATCTGGCGCCCGCGGCAATGTGACCGCTCATCGATGATCGCTGACTTCGATCGCGTCTCCCACGCGGACCGTTCCTTCACTCAGAATCTGCGCCCGCAGGCCGCCCCGGTGAACCAGTCCGCGCTTCACTCCGTCACGGGTCAATTCCTCGAGGTGCGCGCACGGTTCACAAAGGCGGATGCCGCTCAGGGTGGCACCTCCGACTTTGAATTCGCGGCCGACCAGATGGTTGAGCGGAACGCCGCGCGTGACGATGTTGCGGCGGCTGTCGCGCGGCTCGAGGTCAATCCCGTAATCGCGCTTCAGGCCTTCGAGGGCCTCGACCTCGATGAGCGTCAGTTCGCGGTCGGGCCCTGGCTTGTTGGAATAAGTCCCAACCTGGTGAAAATAGCGATCGCCCTCGAGGCCCTTGCCCGGCACGGCGCGCGCTTCGCTGACGGGCGACATCGGCGCGCTGCCCGCCTGTGCGATGTTGATTGAGACCACGGTGCCTTGTCGCATGTTTGATTTTGTTAAACCCTTGTAATCGGGCTGGTTCCTTTTGAGCGCTTGGAAGGATACTGACGGTGTGAGTCGTTTCCGACTGCGCTCAATCTCCGCAACCGCTTGCTCGAACGGGATCGGCTTCTCACCCGAAGCCTTGGCGGCGTCATAAGCACGAATAGATTCCAATTCTTCGGGGCTCCCCGAGGAGTTCTCGTAATCGGTCACGTCAAGGATCACCCCAACCCGGTTCCCATTTTCGTCTACAACGTAACGCTCCTTAGTCCTGAACATTGGAACTTGCCTCCCTTCCGGCAGCGCCGCCTTAAACGGTAGCGCAACGCTGATTGCAGTAATGAATCCACGTCTGCGGTGACCCTACACCCGCCCAGGCGACCGCAGGAGCCGGGCGGGCAGCGTGAAGAGCGCCCAGATCAGTTCGAGTACCCCTCCGACGGCGATCCCCACAATGCGGAACGGGAGCAGAATCAACCACACCAGCGGATAGAGCACCAGCGCCACTAGAGCCAGCGGCCAGCAGAGCACCAGCAGGATACACCACAGCAGGAAACTGAACATTGTGCGATGTGCCTCCCAGTGTGTATTACGCAACGCGCTTTACAGACGTTCCGCAATCCTGCGAGCACGACTCGGCTTGTAGGGAAGGGCCTTCACAGCCCTCCCGTTCCCAGTCCTTTCGGACAATCATCATTCCCGACCATCCATTGAACGGCCTTCGACCTTCGCGATCCCGTTCTTGTTCCCTTTCGGGAGCACCGTGAAGGTGTTCCCCTAACCTGTGAGGCTTTCGAGAACGCCCGCCAGTTGTGGCAGCGCGGTGATGCGCGGGCAATCGAGCTGGTCGCCCGAATGGTCGTAGACGCCGACCGCATCCAAAAGCACTCCGCGCAGGCCAGCCGTACGCGCGCCGGCGATGTCCGTAGCGTAGCTGTCGCCCACGAACACCGCCTCTCGAGCCTCGACGCCGGCGCGCTCGAGGGCCATGTGAAAAATCTCCGGCCGCGGCTTCTCCACCCCCACCACGTGAGAGTCCAGAATGAAGTCGAAACGGCGCGCCAGGTCCACGCGCGCCAGTTGTTGCTCGATCATCCCGTTCGAGTTCGAGATAACCGCGAGCGAGTAACCTTCGGCCCGCAGCGAGTCGAGAAATGGGGGCGTATCGGGCAAGACGCGAGACCAGAGCTCAACGTCGGCGAAGCGCTCGCCCACGCGACGCATGACCTGGTCGCGGGCTCCAGCGGGAACGCCGATTCGCTCGGCCAGCGCGCGCAGGTATTCCAGCCAGTAGGTGAGGTCAACCAGGCGGGGAATCTGGCCGTTCTCGATCTGCGGCAGCAGCCAGGAGGCGAGCTTCTGCTTGCCGGCCCGCTCCGCCGCGTAAAAGTCTTCGACGGTAGCGGGATAGCCTTGGGCGGTCAACTCCTGGGCGAGTTGGTCCACGCGGGGAAAGATCAGCGTGTTGCCGGCGTCGAAGAAGACGGCGCGCGGCCGGGAAGCCGTCATGCGAGACTCCTCTCGAAACCGATTATATCAGGGA
>QHZK01000056.1 GCA_003224635.1 Acidobacteriota bacterium
GCCCCTCCCCGAGAGGGTGGCGCCAGAACTGCGCCATCAGCTTCGCCTGACGTGGCTGGGCGGAATGACGATCCTCGAGAAAATCGAGGCCGTGCGCTACGATGTGTTTCTCAACCGGCCCAAACTCACCCGTATGGACTTTTTGCGCCTCTACTTGCGTGCGCGCCGTGGAGCATCGCTCGGCGTATGATGCTGATACCCCTGGCTATCGCTTGCCCTCAGTGCGGCTCTTACGACGTCGTGTACTCCTGCAAACCCGACTGTTGCTTCAACCACGTCTGCGGCAAGTGCTATACCACGTTTGAGCCTTTTACCACCAAAGCCGGGGAACTCACGGGCGAGATCGGTCCGCTTCCACCAGACCCCGATCCGACCGACCCTACTGCCGCCTGCGCCCGCTGCGGCGAGACCAGGCTGTTCGCCATCCGAGACAGCGTTGGCCCTGCGCCATGGCTCGTCTGCGTATCATGCAAAACGCTGCTGACCCTCGAGCTCTCGGAAGTTTCCCCGGGTTGAGAGAATCAGAATCAGCAAAGGAAATTGGAAAGTAGAAAGCAGGAGCCGGCACTGGGACTCTGATTTCTAGTTTCTGATTTCTGATTTTCCAAGGCAGCAAACGCCGCGAGGGATAGGGTCGCCGTGGGGGCAGGTCCTCGGGTGATTCAGGAAGGTGCAGATTTTGTCGGTGACTTCGGAGCTCAAGCCGTGTTCGATCTTGCAGGCGTTGTCGTGCAGCCGGTCCTCGTTCATTTCGAAGGTCTCAAACAGCAGCCGTTCCGCCAGGCGGTGGCGCCGCATAAGATAGTCGGCCCGCCGCTGGCCGTCATGCGTCAGCATCAGATGGCCGGCATCGATGCGGAGCCAGCCTTCTTGCGCCATCAACAAGAACGTGGCCCGGTTGGCGATGAACTCCGGCAAGGCCGCCGCCGGGAGGCGGGGCTTCCCGCCGGCTTCCTGGGCCTTCCAGACCACTTTGAGCAGGGCGTCCTCGAGTTCCTGTTCGTGCGCCGGGGCGACCGAAATCTCCGTCAACCGGCCGTGGTGAAGCTCGATCCGACGCTCGGCCATGCGCCCGATCTCCGGGTCGTGGGTCACCATCACCACGGTGCGGCCCTCGCGGTGGAGCTTGTCGATCATGCTCATCACGAGGGCCTGGTTCACCTCGTCGAGGTTGCCGGTCGGCTCATCCGCCAGGACCAACTGAGGTTGATTGATCAGGGCGCGCGCAATGCAGACCCGCTGCTGCTCTCCTCCCGAAAGCTGCGAGGGCAAGTGATGGAGCCTGTCCCCGAGCCCCGCCCCGCGTAGCGCCTCCGCCGCTTCCCCCTCTTCCGCCATACTGTGAAAATATTGGGCGAGCATAACGTTTTCGACGGCGGTAAGGTACGGCACGAGGTGGTGCTGCTGGAAGATGAAGCCCAGCTTCTCCGCCCGGAAGCGCGCCCGCTCCGCCGGCGAAAGCTGCGCGAGGTCACGACCTTCGACGATTACTCGCCCCTCGGTGGGAGCATCGAGGCAGCCGAGGATGTTCAGCAGGGTGCTCTTGCCGGAGCCCGAGGGTCCCATCACCGCGACCCACTCGCCCTTCTCCACGGCGAACGAAGCGCGGTTAAGAGCGTAGACCGGCCCTTCATATTTCTTCGTCAGTCCTTCGACCTCGATTAACGGCAAGTCAATTCCCCTTCCGCGGCCCCCCTATTCCGACCACGTCGCTCGGTCCAAGATTGCCTTTAGCGGCTGTTCTCCATTCGTCGACGAACTGCTGATGCAGGTTAACCCATTCCTTGACATGCTGCTCGCTCATTTCCGCAAGAGGTGCGCGAGGCCAACTTGGCGACATTGGCTCGCTTCCCCGAATTCCTGCTAGGAATTCTTGGACTCGCTCTTGGTGATGGCTGAGTATCCCTCCGGGCACATCGCATTGCTTTAACCTGCTAAACTCCGAGAGAACCTTCGAGCGGGGTCCCCGGTCGTAACTGTCCAGCTCAAATTTGAATATCTCTTTTTCCTTATAATCACCAATTCGAGCCCAAAAATAGATTCCTAGCTTTGTTTCGCCGCTTGCCTCTCGGCAATCCTGCTTAAATTTCGGCCGATCGGTTCTTCTCCACGTGCTCATCAACTGCGCCAACTTCTCTCGGCACTCACATTTGCTTACAATATCGCCCAGTGTCATTTAAGGGTCCTTCCTCTTGCAGCATCGACTACCTTCCTCGGGCGAGACGCCCGCGCTCCCACGCTACTCTCCCTTAAGCACCGCTGCCGGTTGGACTCCGCGAACAATCCCGACCGGGAAAAACGTGGCCAGCGTGGACAGCGTCATGCTGGCGAGGCAAACCACCGGCAACGTCCACCAGTCGGGACCGAGGCCCACTCGAAATATGCGCCAGCCGACCTCGCGCGCCAGAAGCCCCCCCACGAGTACACCCGCGAGACCACCTAGCAGGCCCAGGCCAGCTCCCTCGGCCAGGAGCAATCGCATCACCAAGCGGTCACTCGCGCCGAGCGCCTTCATGACGGCGATGTCCTTCCGGCGCTCGAGTACGACAGCGGTCATGGTGGCCACAAGGCACAGCGCGATGATCACCATGATCAGGGAAGCCAACCATATCACAAGCCCGCGAATGGTGCCCAGGACCTTGCCTTCGGCGTAGACAATCTGGCGGACCGGGCGCACCTCGAGGCTCTGGAGGGCATCCGCCGAGGGAGACGCCAACGCGCGTGACAGTTCGCCCACCACGCGCTCCACTTCGCCGGGCTCGCCAGGGACGCTCAGTTCTACCAGGCTGATCTTTCCTCGTGAGCCACCGTGGGCATCGAGACCGGCCAGGCGTTGCAAGGCGGGGAGAGGAAGGAAGACCTGGTCATCTTCGGAAGCTCCTGTTCGAAGCACGTTCGACACACGGAATACCTGAGCGCTCTGGTTGGAGGTTGACTCCGGAGCGTAGATACTGGCTTGAGCAGGCGTCTGCTCTCGACGCGCCTCCTGCCTTACGTCCTGCCAGATCGGCTCGATGCTAACGGCGTCACCGATCCTAAGTCCCAAACGCGAGGCAGCGTGTTCGCCGACCGCGCAGGCGCTGGAATCGAGCGCATCGGTCGAGCCAAGGATCTGCCAACCCGCGTTCAGGAGCAGCAGCGACGCGAAATCCGTACCGACGGCTACCGCGTTCACCGACTCCAGGGCTTGCGACTCGCCCGGAACGCGCGCGATCCGAGTTACGACGTCGAGCCTGGGAACCACAATCAGCCCCGGTACGCGCTTCCCGAATTCCTGAAGGCGGCCGAGGGCGGCCTTTTCATCCATGAGTCCGACGGGTGCAGGCGCCGACCTGACATACGCCGAACTGCCGGCCGGCGCCACCACGACGTTCGCGCCATAGGTGCGGAACTCCTGGGTCATCTTCCGGCGCGCGCCGTTGTACAGATTGGCCAGCATAGACACGGTTGCAGCGCCGAGCAGCAGCGAGACCAGAGCAACCCCGGTCTGGGCGCGCTTCACCGTGAGGGCGCGTAACCACAAGCGCCAGAACAGAGAATTGCGTGTTGGCTTCTTCTCCTCAATCATTGTCAGCCATTGTCAGTGATTCCTAGTGTGCTTGGGTCAGTTGTCCGTTGCCCGCGTCACTTGTAACGGTCTGTTCTAGCAACTGACCACGGACAACGGACCATCGCTCATTCCCTCAACGCGACTGCGGGCGAAATCTTGAGTGCCCGCGCCAGGGGCAGCGCGCTTCCCAGCAGCGCTACCGTCACAGCCAGCGACACGACGGCTGGAAAGAGCACCCAGTGTCTGCTCGACGAGACGCCAAACACCGACAAGGCCAGCCGGCCCGCGAGCCAGTTCCCCGCGAAGTAGCCCACTACACCCCCGAGCGCGGCCAGCACGCAAGCCTCAAGAAGGAAGACGGCAGCCACGCGGGCGTCGGTTGCGCCCAGGGACTTGAAGAGCCCGATCTCGGTGCGCCGCTCGAGCACTGTGGCGAGCATCATGCTAGCCACCGCGAGCGCCGCCGTAACCAGGCCCGCCGCCACGAGAATCCACATCAGCAGGGCCACCCGACCCAGAATCCTGCCCTCGCTCTCCGCCACCTGAAAGACCGGTCGAGCCTCGGCTCCCGGTATGGCCTGCTGAATCTGGTAAGCAATCGACCTCGCGTAGGGCGAACAGCTCCAGCGCTCGAGCTGCTCTGGAGTCATCTGGCTCGGGTCCGAGCGCGCGAAGGCATCCTCGGGTTTCGTGACCGCGCTTACTTCAATGCGCCGCACCTTGCCCTCGAGGCCGGACATTTTCTGTGCTGTCTCAAGCGGGACGAAAATCTGGTCGTCTTCAGGCCCACCGGACTCTAAAGTGCCGCTAACGGTAAGTGTGGCACAGCGCGGGGAGCCAAGCCTCAGCCCGGCACGTGCCGCCGGGAAGGGCAGCGCTACGTCGCCTCCGCCCGAAGACGACGGACTTCGAATCACAAGTGTCTTTCCGGGCTCGACACCCAGCCGCTTGGCGAGCTGCCGGCCCACCAGGCACGCGGCCGGATCGTCGTCAGAGGGCCACTCGCCTTCCACTCTCCAGGCCGGATGCAGCTTTTTGAGACCGGTCTCGAAAGTCTCCGTCTTGGTTACTTCGAGCCGATGATCGAACCAGCTCCCGACCGCGACCGTGGGCACGGCGGCGGAGCGCGTCTCCAGCCGAACGGGCACATCGAGAAGGGGCGCGAAAGCCGCAATGTTGTTTCGCCAAAAGATTCTCTTGAGGTTGACCAGGTCTGCTTCGGATAGAAACGCGCCAGCCCCGGCGGGGCGGTAGTCTACGCCGCCTATCACAACCGGAAGGCTGTCCGCAGCGGGCGTCACCCGGATGTTGGCGCCGACCGAACGCAGTTCGCGGCTCACCTTGTCGCCCACGTCGAGCGCGATCGTGCCTACCGCCGTGGTTACCGTAATGCCGAGCGCCACGGCCACAAGGCTCAGGAGCTTGCGGCGGCGGCGACGCACGATCGATTTGCCGATGATTCCGGTTAGCACAGTTTGTCAGTTTCTCAGTTCTCAGTTTTCATTTACCAGTGGTCCTCTGTCGTTCGTCTGTGTCACAGGAAGGCATCAGCCATCAGCTTTCAGCAGGAACAGAATAGCCAGCCGAAGTATTCTTGCGCTGAGAGCTGATAGCTAGCTGACAGCTTGACCGACAACTGACTACTGCCTTTGAAAGACCTTTGCCGCCGCGGCCAGTGCGCTTTCGGAGAAAACTACTGCGCCGCCCTCCACCCGGTAGTTGATGTGAATCGGATTGCATCCGCCAGGCAAGCCTATCGTGGGGACGTTGATCGCTGCAGCGCAATTGCGGCAGATGACGTTCCCGCCGTCCTGATAATAACCCTGAGCACCGCAAATCATGCAGGCGTCCAGGGCCGCGCGGACCGTGTCTGACCCATCGAGAATGACGATGATCCGAACTTCGCCGCCCTCGGGCACGGATACGAGGTAACGGTGGAGCTTCCGGTCCGCGAGCGCCGCCACGGGAATCCGCGCCTCGCCGTTCACGAGGAAGAGATGTTCCGGAGGCGACATCGCTTGCGCCGTGCGCGAATACACGAACCCGGCGCCGATGAAAACGATTATCAGAAAGCCACAGACGGCCGCCGCCGTCTTCCAGAACCGGTCACGTCGCTGCTCTGCCAGCACCTTGCGTTGCTCGGGAGCCGCGAGGCGCTCGATCTCGTCGGCCGGCACGCCTCCAGCCTGAATCCGCTGCGTGACGACCAGGAACAGACAGAGCGCTACCACGACCACAAAGAAAAGCGCGTCGTTGTTCACCAGCCGGCCCACGACCCTCATTTCGCGCGGTCCCGAGGGGAGCACCATGGCTTCGGAAAGCTCGTGCACCCCGGACACGAACAGTTGCACCGCCACAACCAGGAGAACCAGGGTGGTGACGGCGAAGAACTTCCGGAGGTTCACCTTGAGGCTGCCCTTGAAGAAGGCCACGCCCAATCCGACGGCCAGCGCCAGGCCGATCACGCCCCCGATGAAATTCATGAGCGCGGTGGTGCGCAGCGAGACGGCGGCGAGAAACAGCACCGTTTCGGTGCCCTCGCGAAAGACCATGAGAAACACGAACACGAACAGCCCCCACGCTGCCCACCGACCGGGCGCGCGCGGTTCACCCGCCAGGCTCGAAAGCTTGGTCTCAATCTCCTGCTTCAGGCGCTTGCCCGTCCTCCACATCCAGACCGTCATGGAGGCCACAAACACCGCGCCGATCAGCATCAGCCAGCCCTCGTAGGCGTCGCCGAGCTCCGTCAGTTGCAAGGTGTGGAGTATGAATCCGAGCGCAAGGCTCGCCCCCACGGCGGCAAACAGCGCCCAGTAGACGATCCGGTTCAAGCTGGCGCGGCCAGTCTTACTGAGGTATCCGGACACTATCCCCACGATCAGGGCCGCTTCCACCCCTTCGCGCAGCGTGATAACGAGTGATTGAAACATGCGAGGCTGGTAAGGGAGCGCCTTTTGCGACCCCCCCGTCTCTCTTGAGTTTTCGGGAACACGCTAAACGTGCTGCCCTACGTCTCTAGCCTACGAAAGCGCCGACTTACGGGAACGCCCCCCGGCTTCAGTTGCAACTCAGTGCCAACCATTGTAACCTTCCTAGATTATCTTGACTCCGTTGTACAGATTCGGTATCCTTTCCTTGAGGAATCTAGACTTTGTTGTCCAGATTCCATAGTAAGCGGTCATACGGCGGAGAGTCAAGCGGGTTTGATGCCTGTGACGGTCCGCCCGTTGGCGGTAATTCTCAACGAACGAAGGAGAGACGGCACGATGCCTACACCCGTAAACAGCGTGGAAGCTCTGGCAACCCAGGAGTACAAGTATGGCTTTTACACCGACGTTGAAGCCGACGATGTTCCGCCTGGGCTGAACGAAGACATCATCCGCCTGATTTCGGCCAAGAAGAACGAGCCCGACTGGCTGCTCGACTGGCGGCTGAAGTCGTATCGCCACTGGCTCACCATGACCGAGCCCAAGTGGGCCAACATCAAGTACGGCCCGATCGACTACCAGGCGATCCGCTATTACTCGGCGCCCAAGTCCAAGGGCGCGAAGCCGCAGAGCCTGGACGACATCGACCCCGAGATCCTGAGGACTTACGAGAAGCTCGGAATCCCGCTGAAGGAGCAGGAGATGCTGGCCGGCGTGGCCGTGGACGCGGTGTTTGACAGCGTTTCGGTCGGGACCACTTTCAAGAAAAAGCTCGGGGAACTGGGCATCATCTTCTGCTCGTTTTCCGAGGCCGTGCAGGAGCACCCGGAGCTGGTGCGCAAATGGCTGGGGTCAGTCGTGCCTTATACGGACAACTTTTTTGCCACCTTGAACTCGGCCGTCTTTACCGACGGGTCCTTCTGTTACGTGCCCACGGGCGTGCGCTGCCCGATGGAGCTTTCCACTTACTTCCGCATCAACGCCAAGGACACCGGGCAATTCGAGCGCACGTTGATCGTGGCCGACGAGGGCGCCTACGTCAGCTACCTCGAAGGCTGTACGGCGCCTATGCGCGACTCGAACCAGTTGCACGCCGTCGTGGTCGAGCTGGTGGCGCTCGACAACGCCACCGTCAAGTACTCGACGGTCCAGAACTGGTACCCGGGCGATACGGAAGGCAAGGGCGGCATCTACAACTTCGTCACCAAGCGCGGCAAGTGTTTGGGCGCGAATTCCAAGATCTCCTGGACGCAGGTCGAGACCGGCTCGGCGATCACCTGGAAGTATCCCGGTTGCATTCTGCAAGGCGACAACTCGATTGGCGAGTTCTACTCCGTGGCCGTCACCAACAACTACCAGCAGGCCGATACCGGCACCAAGATGATCCATATCGGCAAGAACACGAAGAGCACCATCGTGTCGAAGGGCATCTCGGCCGGGCACGGCCAGAACAGCTATCGCGGCATGGTGAAAATCCTCAAGGGTGCCCGGAGCGCGCGCAACTACTCGCAATGCGATTCGCTGCTGCTCGGCGATAAATGCGGCGCCCACACCTTCCCGTATCTCGAAGTGAAGAACTCGACCGCGCAGGTCGAGCACGAGGCCTCGACCTCGAAGATCGGCGAGGACCAGATCTTCTACTGCCGCCAGCGCGGCATCTCGATGGAAGACGCCGTGTCGATGATCGTCAACGGCTTCTGCAAGCAGGTGTTCCGCGAGCTGCCCATGGAGTTTGCGGTCGAGGCGCAGAAGCTGCTGGGGGTGAGTTTGGAAGGAAGCGTGGGGTGATTTTAGACTTGTGGTTTTGGAATGCTGGTTGAAAGGGCAGACTGAGGAGGCAGATTTCAATGAAACCGAGTGAGGGAATTAAGCGAAGTCGCGGACGTTATATGGCTCTATACGAAAAGGAAAAGGAAGCACACAAAAAAGACTGGGAAGGTGTGGTTAGGGTCGACCGAAAGGATCAAAAGGGAAACGTGGTCGCGCGCTTTCCGAGGCGAAACCAAGCAACCTAACGGGCCGGCCTTCTTACAAAGGGATCAGTCCTGGAGGTGTACTCGACATGGCAGGAAAATACGAGCCAGCGAAGAGGCCGATACAACGGTTCCCTCGAATCAAGATATTAACGTGGAACCGATTCGTAAGGGACCTACTACGGTAGCTGCGGCAGGTGCAGAGTCACCAGCTCGGCTTTACGATCGGAGAGCGAGGAAAACGCCAAGCGTGGGTCTTACCCATCAACGTCGTCCGGCGGTCGGCTGATGGTCACAGGAGATTTCAGGGTTTCACGCGCGTTACTCCTAATCAACTGAGAAGGAGAGGTCGGGAGGTGATCAGCAGCGTTTATTTTGGTGGCGAATGCTTCCTGATTAGGCGCTATCGCAAAGCGCTCGGTGTAGTAGTTCCTCACCAGTGGCGCAGGCATCGGTTGTTTTGATGCGCGCGCGGCCGAACGCGTCGCGCAATGAAGTCCGAGTCAAGGGTAGTGGTACAGTTTGAATCTAAGCAGAAGCCCACCAGCGTCATAATAATTGCGGTGTTGACTGGTATTCGTATCAATGGGGGGAGACAGATGTGGGTGACAGATTCCGAGAACTCGGAGCGTGAATATTTGAAGTGCCGCCAATGTGGCAACCGGTTCTTCCTTGTCGTCAAGGAACCCGTAAAAAGAAAGCTCCACGTCAGGAACGCCTCAAGAAAGCGGTTTGCATATGAGTGTCACGTGTGCCACACGATAAAGCGGATAGGTCGAGCAGGAGTCTCTTAGTTTAAAGCATAGGGGTTCTCGGTGAAGGTAGCGAGTTTGTTTGAGTAGCCACGTAGATGCTGTCGTCGAGTTTCTAAACGGAGTGTCGGCGGTGGGTGCAAAGATGTCAGTTCATGTTCGCTGCCAAACGGAGAGGTGCTAAATGGCCACAAGCACGTTAGAAGTGATTCCGAGCGAGGACGGTTTGCTGGTGGCGCTCAAGGACGAGCAATGGACAGGGTATGTGAGGGGGTATTCGGAGCAAATTCTGAGCGCCGCCAGGGGGATCGTCGCTGCGGACTGCCCTTGGCTGCCCAAGGACCTGGTGGATTTCGCGCAAGACGTGGTGGCAGGGAGACCGCACACGATCAGGCTATCAGAGTGGCTCTCCGTTCTGCCTGAAGTCGAGACCCTAAGCGACGATGAGCGCGCGCGAGCCCAGAAAGTCGTCGGGGCGCTACGTGAGCTTCGGAGCGTATTCCAGGACGTGTTTGCCACAGCCCGCAAGCAGCTCAAAGCGGAGGCTGCCTTGTGGGCTAAGCGCGGTGCCCCGGGGCTATTGCAGTGAACGGCGCGCTGGCCGCGCAGGCTTGCCGTTTCAAGTCTGCGGCTCTGGCAAATAGAAGAGGGGGGCGGGTTCAGGAGAACAGGATAAGCCATGGCAACCAAAGCGCATTTGACGATTGAAGATTTCGTACGGCTTCCGGAGTCGGTGGGTGGCCGTGATGTGCGCTACGAGCTCGTGGAAGGAGAGTTGGTCACAGTGTCTCCTGGCATGTTGCCCCACAATCTGGTCCGTGACAAATTCGCGATTGTCCTCAGGCCGTT
>QHZK01000538.1 GCA_003224635.1 Acidobacteriota bacterium
CCATCGTCCTTTGTCCGTTGTCAGCAGTCAGTTTTCAGTTCTCAGTCGTCAGTAAAACCAGGAACGGAAAAAGAGTTTTGACTGATGACTGAAAACTGACTGCTAACAACGGACAACGGACAACGCTACGTTTGACTCGTCTCTCGCCCGGAAGCTATAGTTAAATTGATTCGAGAACTCGTTGAGAATCACCCAGGAGAATTTGCGCTTGGAAGCTGAGATCCCGAAGGTCTATTTGCCGGAACAGATCGAGCCGCGGTGGGCGCGCTATTGGATCGAGCAGAAGCTCTATCGCCCCACGGATGACCAGACGCGTCCGCGCTTCTGCCTGGTGATCCCGCCTCCCAATATTACCGGCTCGCTCCACATGGGGCACATGCTGGAGCACACCGAAATCGACATCCTGATGCGCTGGCGCCGCATGCGCGGCGAAAACGTCCTCTGGCTGCCGGGCACTGACCACGCCTCGATCGCCACGCAGATGATCGTGGAGCAGGAGCTGGGTCGCGAGGCGCTGAAGGACGATCCGAAGGCGACGAAGACCGACTGGAGACGCGAAGGGCAGCGCCTCCGGCGCGAGATGGGTCCGGAGAAATTCGTCGAGCGCTGCTGGAAGTGGAAGGAAGAGAATGGCGATACGATTCGGCATCAGATGGAGCGACTGGGCGCTTCGGTCGATTGGACGCGCGAGCGCTTCACCATGGACCCCGCGTACTCGCGCGCGGTGATTGAAGTCTTCGTGCGCCTCTACGAAGAGGGCCTGATCTATCGCGGGCAGTACATTGTGAACTGGTGCCCGCGCTGCGGCACCGCGGTCTCTGACCTCGAAGTTGTGCACGAGGAGCGCCAAGGACACCTGTGGTACATCCGCTATCCGTTCGTTGGCTTCGGTGGAGGACACCTCACGGTCGCGACCACGCGTCCCGAAACGATGCTGGGCGATACAGCCGTCGCGGTGAACCCGAAAGACAATCGCTACCGCCATATTGGAATTGGGCGTCAGGTCGTCCTGCCGCTCTTGCGTCGCGTGATCCCGGTCGTTGAGGACGCGTTCGTCGATCCGGAGTTCGGCACGGGCGCGGTGAAGGTGACTCCGGCGCACGATCCCAACGACTACGAGATCGCCCAGCGCCACAACCTGCCGCGCGTCCAGGTGATTGACGAACAGGCGCGCATGACCGAAGAGGCCGGGCCTTACAAGGGTCTCGACCGGTACAAGGCGCGCGAGGCCGTGGTCCGCGACCTCGCTCAGCAGGGACTGCTCGAGAAAACCGAGGACTACACGCTGAGCCTGGGCACCTGCCAGCGCTGCAAGACCGTCGTTGAGCCGCTCCTCTCCAAGCAGTGGTTCATGAAGATGAAGCCGCTGGCGGGACCCGCCATCCAGGTGGTGAAGCACGGTCGCATCCGGATCGCACCGGAGAACTACCGCAAGATTTACCTCGACTGGATGGAGAACCTTCACGACTGGTGCGTCTCCCGCCAGCTCTGGTGGGGACACCGCATCCCGGCCTGGTATTGCGACGCTTGCGGCGAGGTCGGCGAAGTCATCGTTGCGCGCCAGACGCCCGCCGGTTGTCCGAAGTGTCAAGCCCGGTCGCTGCGGCCCGAAACCGACGTCCTCGACACTTGGTTCAGCTCGGCGCTCTGGCCCTTTGCAACGCTCGGCTGGCCCGATGAGACGGAGGACCTGCGCCGTTTCTATCCAAACGACCTCATGATCATGGGGTTCGACATCCTGTTCTTCTGGGGCGCGCGCATGATCATGATGGGCCTGAAATTCATGCACGACGCGCCCTTCCGCGAGCTCTACATTCACGCCCTGGTGCGCGACGCGGAAAGGCAGAAGATGTCGAAGACGAAGGGCAACGTGCTCGACCCGCTCGAGGTCACGGAGAAATACGGGACCGACGCGGTGCGCTTCGCGCTGGCCATCAGCGCAGCGCCGGGCACAGACATCGCCTTTTCGGAGGACAAGGTCAAGTCTTATCGCAATTTCGCCAACAAGATTTGGAACGCCGGCAGGTTCATCCTGATGAACCTGGAGAGGCTGCCCGAGCCGGTGAGGAATCAAC
>QHZK01000539.1 GCA_003224635.1 Acidobacteriota bacterium
TGGCCCTTTTTGGACTCTGACCCATGAGGCAACCAATCCAGATCCTCGAACAGCAGCGTCTCGCCCTTCAGGCCGAACTGGATGGCCAGAGGACGCAGGCCGAGAGGAACCGCCTTGGTCAATTTGCGACGCCAACGGCGCTTGCCGAGGACATACTACGATACGCTGTTCGCCTTCTGCCGCCCGCCGAGGAAGTGCATTTTCTCGACCCGGCCATAGGCACGGGCTCCTTCTATGCCGCGCTCTCGAAGGTTTTTCCGCCGAAGCGCATCGCAGAGGCTCTTGGTTTCGAGGTCGACCCGCACTATGGCATGCCCGCCGCGAGCCTTTGGAAGGATGCCGGCCTTGTGATCGAGCTGGCCGACTTTACGCGCGCGAAGCCCTCGCCCCGCTTCAATCTCATCATCTGCAATCCGCCCTACGTCCGCCACCATCACCTGGAAAACGGCGACAAGAACCGCCTGCAGTTCCACACGCAGCAGGCCAGCGGGATGAAGGTCAGCGGCCTTGCAGGGCTCTACTGCCATTTCCTCGGCCTGTCCCACGCATGGATGACCGAGGGCGGCATTGCCGGATGGCTCGTCCCGAGCGAATTCATGGATGTTAACTACGGCCAAGCCGTCAAGCAGTATCTGCTCGACCGCGTGACGCTCCTCGACATCCACCGTTTCGACCCGAACGACGTACAGTTTGCCGACGCGCTTGTGTCCTCGGCCGTCGTCTGGTTCCGAAAATCACCGCCGCCCAAGGATCACGCCGTAACTTTCACTTTCGGCGGAACCCTGTCCGAGCCCAAGCTGTCCCGCGCCGTGCCGGCGCGCGCCCTAGCGCATGAGTCGAAATGGACCCGCTTCCCCGCCGCTGGCGTCAGGAGCCGGTCGGAGGTTGCCACCATTTCCGATTTCTTCCAGATCAAGCGCGGCCTGGCGACGGGCCACAACGGATATTTCATCCTCTCCGAAGAGGAGATCAAAGTGCGGGGGCTTCCGATGGAGGCTTTCAGCCCCATTCTTCCCAGCCCCCGCTACCTCACTGAGGACGAGGTTATGGCCGACAGACATGGCAACCCGAAAGTCGAGCGCCGTCGCTTCCTGCTCGATACCAAGCTACCGGAGGACGAAATCCGGCGGCACTTCCCTCGACTGCATGCGTACCTCGAAGAGGGCAAAGCCCGTGGTCTCGACGAGCGATACCTCTGTCAACACCGCTCGCTCTGGTACGCCCAGGAGAACCGACCGCCCGCGCCTGTCGTCTGCACTTATATCGGGCGTGGCGATGCCAAAAGCGGGCGACCGTTTCGCTTCATCCTGAATCACTCGCGCGCAACTGTGGCAAACGTTTACCTCGCGATGTATCCGACACCAATCCTTGCCCGTGCCATGGCGCGCGATCCCGGCCTCATCCGCCGCGTCTGGCAGGCGCTCAATGCCATTACGCCCGACCAGCTTCTCGGGGAGGGTCGTGTATACGGCGGAGGACTTCATAAGCTCGAGCCGAACGAGCTCGCGAGCGTACCCGTGCCACAAATTGCGGCGCTCCTGCCCGATGGTGAACGTCCCGCAAAACAAGCCTACTTGATCGCTGAACTCGGCGCTTCACGTTAAACCCCGCAGTACCAAGTCAGCCAGCTCAGTGCGTGACACAGCTCAGTGCGTGACTGGCCGCTCGCCCTGAAAACGTGTTAAAATTTGACACTGTACCGAACGCTGACGATTAACAATGCCTAAAGTAGGAATGGTGAGTCTGGGCTGTCCCAAGAACCTGGTGGACAGCGAAGTGATGCTCGGCATCCTGGCCAGCCGGGGCTACGAGCTGACGCCTCGCGCCGCTGACGCCGACGTCATCATTGTCAACACGTGCAGCTTCATCGAGCCTGCCCAGCGCGAGTCGATTGACGCCATCCTGGAGATGGCGGAATACAAGAAGCTGGGCTCGGCGAAGAAGCTCGTGGTCGCCGGATGCCTCGTGGAACGCTTCCGCCAGGACATTCTGAGAGAGATCCCCGAAGTTGACTTTGTGATCGGCACGAGCGAGCTCGAACACGTCCTCGAGGCTTGTGAATCCCCAGCGGACCGGCGCACCCTGGACCATCCGTTTGACCCGTACCTTTACACCGAATTCACCCCTCGCGTGCTCTCGACCCCGTCTTATTCCGCCTATCTCAAGATCGCCGAGGGCTGCGACCATCCTTGCAGCTTCTGCGTGATCCCGCAAATGCGCGGGAGGTTCCGCTCGCGGCGTTTCGAGTCTGTGGTGCGCGAGGCCGAGAACCTGGTTCGACAGGGCGTGCGGGAACTGACGCTCATCGGCCAGGACACCACGAGCTTCGGCCGCGACCTCGGCCTGCGCGACGGATTACCCCTGCTCCTGCGAGAACTGGGGAAGATCAACGGCTTGGTTTGGCTCCGCTTCCTCTACTGTTATCCCAATCAAGTCAGTGACGCGCTCATCGCGGCGGTGGCCGAAACGCCCGCTGTGTGCAAGTATTTTGACGTTCCCCTTCAGCACGCGAGCGCGCGGGTATTGAGGGACATGCGCCGTGGATCGAGCGGCGACTATTTTTTGAAGATGCTCGAAAAAATCCGCCGCGCCATACCGGGTGTGACGCTCAGGACCTCCATGATCGTGGGATTCCCGGGCGAGTCGGAAGGCGACTTCAAAACCTTGATGGACTTCGTGGCCGCCGCCGAGTTCGATCACTTGGGTGTGTTCCTTTATTCCAATGAGGAGTCGAGCGCGAGCTTCGCGTTGCCGGATCAAGCCTCCGCCAGCGTGGCTCAGCGCCGGCAGAGGCAACTCCTGGCGCTGCAGCGCAAAATTTCGCGCCGCAAGCTGAAGAGCAGGATCGGCGGTTCGTTGCCCGTGCTCGTGGAAGGCAGGTCGGAGGAAACTGACCTGCTGTTTCGAGGCCGCTTGGAGTGCCAGGCGCCTGAGATTGACGGCCATGTGTTGATCAACGACTTCGAGGGAGCAGAGCCGCAGCCGGGCGAATTCCGCTGGGCCACGATCACGGACGCCTCAGACTACGATGTGGTCGCGCGCCTGGGAGCGCGAACCTTGACTGGTCCACCGACCGCCGGGCCGAGATTGGTTCGCATTCAAGCGGCATATGCGGTGCCCCATCTGCAAAAAGGAAATCGTTCGGGAGGGGAACCTGTACGTGCCCTTTTGCAGCGAGCGCTGCAAGCTGATCGACCTCGATAACTGGCTGTCGGAGCGCTATCGGATTTCGACGCCGATCACCAGCGAGGAAGAGTCCGAAACTACCCTGGCCGAACAGACCCCGGAAGCCGGGCGCAACGGCAAGGCGGATTGTGACTGAGAAGCGCCGGGGAGCGGCGGTCTGGATTGCCACGGGCGCGGGCATCGGGTACCTGCCGGTGCCGGGGACCTTCGGCGCAGCGGCAGGATTGGGCATTGTTGCTGCGCTGGCGCGGTGGGTTACATACCGCTCGTGGTTGTGGGCGCTGGTCGGCGTGGCGACAGCGGCTGTCTTCGTTCTGGGTGTCTGGGCGGCGGGCAGCGCCGAGGAATTCTTCGGGCACACCGATCCGAGCTACGTGGTGATCGATGAGGTGGCCGGCCAGATGGTCACCTTCCTTCTGCGGCCGGATGCGCCGTGGAGGTGGCTGCTGGCAGGGTTTGTGCTGTTCAGGGTTTTTGACGTGCTCAAGCCTTTCCCCGCCGGGCGCGCCGAGGGGTTGCCCGGAGGCTGGGGAGTCATGACGGACGACATGGTGGCGGGCGTCTATAGCTTGGCCGCGCTTGCCGTACTCAGGTTTATATTCAAATGAGCTTGTGGAAGAAACGGGACAAGCCGGATCCGTCGAGCAGCGAAGCGGAACGTAACGTGGGGAGCAATATCGCAGACAAGATGGGGTTCTCCAAACGCAAGCCGCAGATTGCTCAGGTGGCTCCTCGCGCCGCCATCCCAGGCGGGGAGATCGGCATCTGGGGCAGCGGCTTTACCGAAGACGGGCGCAGCCGGCCGCTCGTGCGTTTCGGGGACCAGGTAGGGAGCCTGCTCCTGAGCTCTCCTAACCGGCTCATCGTCCGCGTGCCCGAGGGAGTCAGGAGCGGCGAGCTGACGGTCGATTCGGGCACGGCGGTCAGCGCTCCGGTTTCGGTCGCGGTCGGAATTACGATGGCGGAAAACCTTCACCCCGTCGCCAACCCCGCCATCGACGCGGCCGGCAACATCTTCACTACCTTCAGTGGAAGCCGCGGGCAGCAGGTCCCGGTGTCGGTTTACAAGATCGACCGAGAGGGTGCCATGCTGCCCTTCCTGAAGGACCTCATGAACCCGACCGGGCTGGCGTTCGACCGGAATGGCATGCTCTATGTGTCCAGCCGGCTGGAAGGGACCATCTATCGCGTCACACCGGCCGGCGAGCGGTCCGTTTACGCGGGGGGCATGGGTATCGCCACCGGCATTGCTTTTGACGAGGAGGAGAACCTCTACGTTGGAGACCGCAGCGGCACCATTTTTAAGATCAACCGCGACCAGAAGATCTTCGTCTTCGCGACGCTCGAGCCCAGCGTGGCCGCCTACCACCTGGCCTTCGGACCCGAACGCAACCTTTACGTTACCAGTCCCACCACCTTGAGTTTCGACCACGTTTTCCGCGTCTCGCCGGCCGGCGAAGTCACTTCATTCTACCGCGGGCTCGGCCGCCCGCAGGGCTTGGCCTTTGACGCTGGCGGGAATCTCTACGTCGCGGCCAGTGTGGCCGGACAGCGCGGGGTTGTGCGCCTGTCTCCCGACGCCAAGCCGGAGCTGGTCATTTCCGGATACGGCATCGTGGGGCTGGCTTTCACCGCCCGCCGCTCACTCGTCCTGACCACCAACAGTTCTTTGATCGAATTGCCGTGGGAGGTCGAGGGCAGACCTTTACTGCAGTGACGAGTGACAAGTGACGAGTGACAAGTGACCAACCAAGAAAAACACAGACAAGGCGTGAGCGAATGGGGCGTAACCAAGGCGCGCACGTACAAGGACTTGCTAGTCTGGCAAAAGGGAATGGCGCTAGTAAAGCGCATCTACCAGATCATTGAGACTTTTCCCGATCAGGAAAAATTCGGGCTCATTTCGCAATTGCGACGAGCGGCGGTCTCCATACCCTCCAACATTGCCGGAGGGCAGGCTCGCCATACCACCAGAGAGTTCATCCAGTTCATCTCGAACGCAGAAGGATCTGTCGCCGAGCTAGATACTCAGCTCACGCTGGGAATCGAATTGGATTATTGCTCGGGTCTGGAGACTGCTGACGCATTTGAGCTCATCTTGGAGTTGCGGAGAATGCTCAATTCCCTGCGGAGGAAGTTGACAATCAGCCCGCAGTGACCCACCCGCTAGCGGCTCGGCGCTTTTCTAGTGACTCGTCACTCGTTTTCGCTCGTCACTTTTCACTCGTCACGCACTTGAACGCTCGTCACTCGTCACTTGTCACTTGTCACTGCACTTAAGATGGATGCAGAAATCATCGCCGTCGGCTCCGAGCTGCTCACGCCTTATCGGCTGGATACCAACTCTCTTTACCTCACCGAAAAACTCAACGCCCTGGGCATTGAGGTGCGGTTCAAGACCGT
>QHZK01000057.1 GCA_003224635.1 Acidobacteriota bacterium
TCGATCCCATCAGCGGGTTGCGGAGGTCACGACGCATTTCCGATGACTGCTTGGCAGGCATGCGGTTGGAAGGGTTCGAACATCGAGCAACGGGGCGTGAGGTAAAGAGGCCCTCATCTGGCGAGGCGGAACGACACCTCGTTTCTTCACCTCGCCTCTCGCCATTCTATGCTGTCCTCACGACGGTCGCGCGCCGATTTTCATACAGGGGGAACTGGTCGGTGAGCGCCTCGATCTCGCTCTTGACGCGCTTCTGCGCGGACTCGTCATCCAGGTTGCGCAGGACCTCGGCGATCCAGTGGCCGATGCGGCGCATTTCGGGCTCCTTCATGCCACGCGTGGTCACGGCGGGCGTCCCGATGCGGATACCGCTCGCCGTCATGGGCGGGTTGGTATCAAACGGGATGGCATTCTTGTTGACGGTAATACCCGCGCGCTCGAGGTTCTGCTCGGCCTGCTTGCCGGTGACTCTCTTCGAGAACACGTCCACCAGCATTAAATGGTTGTCGGTGCCGCCCGACACGATGCGGAAGCCCTCGGCGGCCAGCGTCTCCGCCAAGACTTTGGCGTTAGCCACGATCTGCCGCTGGTACTCGCGGAAATCGGGCTGGAGCGCTTCCTCAAGGCAGACGGCTTTAGCAGCAATCACGTGCATCAGCGGACCGCCCTGAATGCCTGGGAAGACGATCTTATCGAGGTCTTTGGCGTATTGCGCCTTCGAGAAAACCATCCCGCCGCGCGGACCGCGCAGCGTCTTGTGCGTGGTGGTGGTGACAAAGTCCGAGTGCGGGAACGGGCTCGGGTGGAGCCCCGCGGCCACCAGGCCCGCAATGTGCGCCATATCAACCATGAGGAGCGCGCCGCATTTTTTGGCGATGTCCGCGAAGCGCTCGAAATCGAGGGTGCGCGCGTAGGCGCTCGCGCCGGCGACGATCAGGCGCGGCCGGTGTTCCACGGCCAGGCGCGAGAGTTCGTCGTAGTCGATCGTCTCCGTGTCCTTGCGCACGCCGTAAGGGACGATCTTGTACATCTTGCCCGAGAAGTTCAGCGGGTGGCCGTGAGTCAGGTGGCCTCCGTGTGCCAGGTTCATGCCCAGCATGGTATCGCCGGGCTTGAGCGCGGTCATGTAGACGGCTTGATTGGCCTGCGCGCCCGAGTGCGGTTGGACGTTCACGTGTTCGGCGTTGAAGAGCTTCTTGGCGCGCTCGATGGCGAGCGATTCGGCCACGTCCACAAATTGGCAGCCGCCGTAGTAGCGCTTGCCGGGCAGGCCCTCGGCGTACTTGTTGGTCAAGACAGACCCGAGCGCCTGCAGCACCGCTTCACTCACAAAATTTTCGGAGGCGATCAGCTCGAGCGTGCGCGCCTGGCGGTCAACCTCGCGGTCGATCGCGCGGGCGAGTTCCGGATCGACTTCCTCGAGCGGGCGGGTTCGCGGGGACAACGCAGGACTCATGTCGTTTTCTCCGTCTTTCGGTCAGTGGCTCGCCGGACACCAAGCATTCTAGCGGAGGCGACGGAGCCGGGCAATGGCGCCGATTCCTGGGAGCGCGGCCATCCTGGCCGCTTCTGCGCAATCGTGCGGGCGGGACGCCCGCGCTCCCAAGCGCTTCACTTCACCGGGGCGTTGACTGCCGCCATGAACTCGACGAAGCTGCGCGAGTTCAGGGCCTGATCGACGGTCTCCTGAAGGCTGAAGAGGTGTTCTACGTCGGCCAGCAAGTCGACCTGGGACTGGGTGTCGCCGGTGAGGATGAGGATCACGATTCGGGCGGCTTGCCCGTCTCGCGTGTCGAAGTCAATGCCTTCTTCGGACATGCCCACGGCCACGAGGGGTTTCTCGAGGCCGTTCACGCGCGCGTGCGGGACGGCGACGCCGTTCTGCAGGCCGCTTCCGACAATCAGCTCGCGGCCCTGGACCTTCCAGAAAAAGCGTTCCCCGGAGTTCCCCACGCTCGAGGCGGCCAGGTCGCAGAGCTCCCTGAGCGCTTCGAGCTTGGTGCGGGCGGAGAGATTTTGCCGGAAGAGCTTGTTCGAAAGCGTGTCCCTCAGGTTAAAAACTCGGCGCCTCTGGAGCAGGTAATAGATGGCGGGACCGGACACGAGCGAGGTGACCAAGGCCATCACGACGAGCGCCACGAACATGCGCTCGCGGATCAACCCGTACTGGAGCGCGAGCAGCCCCAGAATGATTTCCATGGCGCCGCGCGCGTTCATTCCCATGCCCACCGCGAGCGAAGTGCGGCGGTCCATGCCTCCCAGGCGCGCGCCCCATCCGGCTCCCAGGACCTTGCCCAGGCAGGCCACGGCGAGGACTGTCGCCGTCACGCCGAGGCTGAAGTTGGCCGCGAAGTTGGTCCGAAGGCCGATGCTGGCGAAGAACAAGGGCGCGAATACGTTGGTCACCACCTCATGGATGTGCTCGCGCGTCCGCTCCCTCAAATGGCGCGACTCCCCGATGGCGATCCCCATGATGAAAGCGCCGAAAACCGCGTGGATGCCCGCGTACTCGGTATAGGCTGCCGAAGCCAAGGTCAGCGTAAAGATGAAGCCGAGCACGCCACCCGGCCAGGTAGCGTGCGCCTGAATCTGCGGGATCGCCTTGTCAACAAACCAGCGGCCGAGGGTCAGCACTAGAATGACGAAGAGCAGCGTCAGGACGATGGTGTGTTTGATGCTGCCGAGCGAATGCGACCCGGTGTTCATCAGGGCGAGGACGAGAGAAAACAGAATCCACCCCACCAGGTCGTCAAACATGGCCGAACTCAACACCACCGTTCCCACGTCGCTCCGAAGCAGGTTGAGGTCCATGAGGATCTTGGCGATCACGGGCAGCGCCGAGATGGAGAGCGCCGTGCCCAAAAAGGACGCGAAGATCAGGCGGTCCGAGCCCGGCTCCGCGCCCAGGAACTGCGGAAACAATCCCGCCGCGGCGAAACCCAGCGCGAACGGGAAGAGCACGCCGAAGGAGCTGACCAAGAGCGCGCTTCTGCCCTGCCGGAAGACGTTCGTCAGGTCGACTTCGATGCCGGCGGTCAGCAGGAACAGCACGACGCCGATGGTGGCCACCGCATCCATGACGATCGACAAGGCGCCCGTGTCGGGGAAGACCGTGCGGTAGACCCCGGGTGCGAGGCTGCCGAGCACCGTCGGCCCCAGGGCGATTCCGGCCATGATCTCGCCGAGGACCGCAGGCTGATCGAGCTTCCGGACGAGTTCGCCAGCGAGCTTCGCGCCACCCAACAGCGCGGCCAGCGCGAGGAACATCGTTGTCACATCTTGCGGCGTCAAGTGCGCGTGCATACCTCTAACCTAAACAAACCTTGTGCCCTTGTAAACACTTCCGGAGAGCCACGCTGGTGTACGGCAACCGACTCGATGGGGGCAGACTTTAGCACGACAAAATTTCTAAGGCAATGTTATCATCAGAATGGTTAAGCAGCGGGATGTTCGAGGCCAAGCTTGTTCTGCCGTTCAAACTAACTAACTTATTATGAATGGCATGAAGACTCAAGGCGGGGCGCCACGGGGAAAGAGGAACGCCGCCCGCGTAGTGATTTTGATCTGAGATGACCTTGCTGACACACCGAACTTGGTGTGTTACCATTTTCCGCGAGGAGCATCTAAGCTGCTGATTCTACAGTGGCGACGAGTGATGCGACGCGGCAACCACGTTGGGAACCCCGAGTAGTGATAACTGGCACCGCGGTTGTGCTTGGTTGAGCGTTGCCGATGGGCTTCTGAACCGCTGGAATTCAGGAGGAGTTGGGATGAAAAGAGGAGGGGCTGCGTTAGTGGCGGCATTCTTGTTGGCGGCGCCATGCGGGGTCATGGGCGCGGAGAACCTTGCGATCAAACCCGGCCTCGACTATTCAGACCATAACAAAAAGCAGGGTCCGCTGATCACCGGAGACCACATGGACGAAGGCTTGGTCGAAGGCATGCCCAACTACATCTTTTTCTACATGGAGAAGTGCTACAACGCCAAGCGGCAAGCGCTGATCACGGTCCACATGTACGAGAAATACAAAGGCCGCGTCCACTTCGTCGTGGTGAACCTGGATAAGCCCATGTCTCAGGCCCAGAAAACCCTCAAGCAGAAATACTGTGCGGAAGTTGTCCCCCACGAGACGGTCCTCGACAAGAAGGGAACCGTAGTGTTCGACTACACCGGCGAGACCGACCAGCCGACGCTCGACGGCTGGATCGATTACGCCCTCCGCGTTTCAGGTGGCGGTGAGCAGCCGACGCGAGCCGCGAACAAGTAAGAGCAGGGGTCAGGGGTCAAGGCTAGGTCTTCGACCCCGTTGCTCGACGCGCCCGGCCTTAACTGCCCGATGCCTTTGGTCAACGCCCGGAAGGAGATTCGGAAGCTTGAGCTTGGCGACGTGCTCAAGGTGGTGACCACGGACCGGGGCTCGGTCGCGGACTTTCAGGGCTGGGCCAAGGTCGCGAAGAATGTGGAGCTGATCGGCCAGGAGACAGAGTCGAGGAGATGATCTCCCTGGCGCGGGAACTGGGCGTGCGAATGATCGCCTGCGAGATGTCTCGGGACCTGATGGGGATCAAAGAGTCAGAACTTCCGCGATCGGAAGATCCCGACATTGTGAAATCCCCATTTCATCAAGGAGGAGCGCCTTGTGCAGAGTTATGGCGCTTGCAGCCGGGCCGGTGTCCGCACGCTATCGGAGACCCTCAAGGAACTTGGCCGGGACCAGGCTCCTCAGGCGTGCGTCGAGTCGCAGGCCTTCGCTCAGTTCGTAGCGTGCGTCCGGAGAGAGTCCTCCCGCCTTGGACGCTAGAAGCAGGCCGAGTTCTATGTGCGCGGCGGCCATCTGCGGGTCGAACAGAAGTGTTCTGTGAAACTCGGCCTCGGCGCCCGTCGCGTCTCTCTTATTGCTGAGCGCCATGGCGAGGTTGAAGTGGGCCGAAGGGAAGCCCGGGCGCTCGGCAAGCGCCGTACGGAACTGCTCGATGGCGTGGTCGATGTCGCCCGCGTAGACGAGCGCGCTGCCCCAATTATTATGGGCTTCCGCAAAGCCCGAACGGCAGCGGATCGCAGCCTGAAACTCGGCGAGGGCTCCGTTTCGATCCTTCATCTGCCACAGGACGCCGCCCAAGTTGTTGTGGGGCTCCGCGTACACGCCGTCGGCGGCGATTGCGGCCCGGAAAGCCGCGGCTGCGCCCGCAAGGTCGCCCGCGTGCCAGAGCTCGAGGCCGCGATTGTTCTCGCCTTGAGCGCGGTGAAATATCAGGTCCCGGCGGGAGAGCTCCCGCGCCTTTTGGAACTCCTCGGCGGCGCGTGCCCGCTGCCCCAGGCGAGCCAGCGCCGTCGCAAGCCCATTCGTTGCTTCGAGCGAGCTCGAGTCGCCGGCCAAAGCTTGCTCGAAGGCGGCGGCGGCCGTCGACCATCGATGCTGGCGAAGCAGGGTTTCTGCTAAGCCTTCCTGGGCCGCGACGAAATTCGCCTTCAAGGAGATCGCCTGCCGGAAGTCAGCCTCCGCCGCGGGCAGGTCTCCCTGCTGAAGCCGCACAAGGCCCAGCCCGTAGTGCGCACCGGCGTCTTGCAGGTCGAGACGCAACACCGTGTTGAGTTCGTCCGCAGCCTGCTTGAAATCCCCGAGGCGCAGAAACATCTCGCCGAGTTCGAGACGAGCGTCGACGTGATTCGGGGAAACCTCCACGGCGCGCCGGAAATCGCCGGCGGCACGTGACCACTTCTGCCGGTCGGCCTCAAGCAGGCCCTTCTCAAACCACGCTTCGCCCAGTCGCGGATCGCAGTCCAGCGCCTTCTGGAAGGCTTTCAGCGCCGATTCCTGCTCGCCGGCGGCTTTCAGGGCTACGCCGAGCGAGAGATGTGATGCAGCCGAGTCGGGTTGCGCGCGAATCGCCTGGCGGGCGGCGCTGACATCGTCCACTACTCGATCTTCGGGGCTCCCTGCGCTCGTTGTGGAAGTCGCGCCCGAGAGACGAAGGTTCGACGGCGGCCCGCTCGTGATTTGGGCCATCAGGTCTGGGGTTGCGGCCAGGCGCAGCAGGCAGAAGGCAGCAGGCAGAACGCAGTAAACTGCGCGTCGCGCCAAGAACCCTCCTCGTGTAACATCTCGGAAATCTTCAACCGAAAATCAACCGGCTCCACCCTGGCGCACGGTGTACTCCCGGTTGATCGCAAGCGCTCTCAGTCGCTCGACACTTCCATCCAGCCAACGGATCTCCACCTGATCGATCACTGAAGCGCCGCCCAAACCGTAATGAACGCGCACGTCGCTCGAGGAGAGGTAGCTCCCGCCGCTGCGGACTTCATCGATCTGAGTGAGGCCGCCAGCCTTAACGCTGATCCTGGCTCCAATCGCGTCGCGATTGGTCTTCACTCCCACGAGCTTGAACCGCACCCATCCTCCCGTCGGTCGCCTGGCCGTGAGGTAAAGGAACGGTACCTGATCGATGTTGTTCACCACGATCGCCATCCTACCATCGTTGGCCAGATCACCAAACGCGGCCCCGCGGCTGCTGCGTGCTTCCGTGAAGCCACTTTCTTTGTCGCTGACCACGGCAAATCGCCCGTTGCGCAGGTTGCGAAAAAGCTGGTTCGCCTGCCGGTAGGAGTTTGTGATCCCTTCCACCTGCGGATAGATGTGACCGTTGGCGACCAAGAGTTCTTTCCAGCCGTCATTATCGAAATCGACGAAGCCGGCGCCCCATCCCAATTGACTGTAGCTGGCGGCGCCCAAACCTGCCTGAAAGGTCACGTCTTCGAACTGGCCATGGTCGTTGTGGTAGAGCGTGTTGTAATCCTCGGAAAAGTTCGTGACCAGGAGATCCATCCAGCCGTCGTTGTCGTAATCGCCCACCGCGATCCCCATGGAAGACTGGGCCCGCCCGTCCGCGCTCACCGCGCAGCCGGCCTCGAAGCCGATTTCTTCAAAGGTTCCGTTGCCTTTGTTGCGCCAGAGGAAGTTCGGCACGGAATCGTTGGCCACGTACAGATCCGGCAGGCCGTCGTTGTCGAAATCGAGCCAGACCACCGCGAATCCGTAAGCACGATCCGTATCCCGAACGCCAACCTCTGCGCTGACCTCGCGAAACTTGCCGCCGCCCTCGTTGTGATAGAGAAGATCGGCCAGCCCCGGCAGACCTTGCGGCCCACAGGCAACGGGAATGTCATGGTAGCGGCAATAGGTGTCGGAACCCGGACGCGGAATCCGCGCCCTGTCAAAGTCGACGTAGCGAGCCACGTAGAGATCGAGCCTGCCGTCCCTGTCGTAGTCTGCCCAGGCGCAGCCGGTGCTCCAGTTCCCGCCCTCCAGGCCGGCCTCCCTGGTGACGTTCGTAAACGTGCCATCGCCATTGTTGTGGAACAGAGCGTTCGCGCCGAAGTTTGTGATGAAAACATCGCGGTGGCCGTCGTTGTCGTAGTCGGCGACGGCCACACCCATTCCCCAACCTTCGTTGATCAGTCCGCTTTCCCGGGTCACGTCCGTGAAAGTTCCGTCGCCGTTGTTCCGAAACAGCCGGCTGGAAGCGCGCGGCAGGCGAGGGTTCTCCAGGACCTCGAAGGAAGAACCGTTCACCAGGAAGACGTCCAACAAGCCGTCGCCGTTATAGTCAAACAAGGCGACGCCGCTGCCCACGGTTTCGACCAAGTAGTCCTTGGCGGGCGAGCCACAGGTATCGTGAAAGGCCGCCAAGCCGGCCCGACGCGCCGCATCAACAAACCACGGCCCAGGAGCGAGCACGGGTTGCCCTTGCTTTCCGTCCCGAAACACCGGAATCACGAAGCACAGACCGCCCAACCCTTCTCTCAGGAAGTCGCGTCGGCCACAGGGTGAGCGTCTCGGTTGATTTTTTGGTCTCGAGTTTCGCCTCTCGCTTTTCAATGTGGATTGGATCGCGGTGTTCCGGATGGAGTGCCTTGTAATCTCTTGAATGCCTGCTGCTCGCGCTCGGCGTCGGCGGACCGTCCCAGGTCACGATAGAGCTGAACCAGCAGAAAGCGGACAGCGGCGTTCTCGGGAGCGGCTTGCCGCGCGGGCTCGAGGGTGGAGACTGCTTCTTGTTTCTTGCCCTGTTGACGATAGGCCTTGGCCAAGGCTACGCGGGCCTCCACAAAATCCGGATTGGCGCCGAGGGCCCGCCGAAAGGCCGCGATGGAGTGCTCGGCTTCACCGTGCTTGCGGTATGCTTCTCCGATCTCGTACTCCGCCTCGGGATTGTTAGGGTTGATCTTCAGCTCTGCGTCCAGCTCGTCAAGCGCCTGCCGCCAGGCGTTCGGGTCTGTGGAGTGCTCGAGCATCAGCACAGCGAGGTGAAGATGCGCTCCTGGCAAAGCGGGATCGAGCTTGAGCGCCTGGCGATAGGCGTCGATTGCTCCCTGCCAGTTTCCCTCCGAAGCCGCGACTTCAGCCGTCACCTGGTAACCGCGAGGCGAATGCGGCGCGACTTGCATCAGCCGCAGGTAAACCTGCGACGATAACTTGGCGTATATCTGTCCCGCTTCGTAGAGAACGTCAACGTCATCGGGGTATTGCGCCAGAAGCTTTTGCGTCACCTGATCGGCTTCGGCCTGCTCGCCCCCCTCAAAAAGGCATCGCTGTAAGCTGAGGCCGAGAATACGGCGAAGTTTTACGTCCGAATTGGCAGAGAACTCCTGCCGCAGCCCGGGTAGCGCCCCTTCACAGCGATTGAGCGCGGCCAAACTCAACGGCAGGAAGGTCTGGGGAATTTCGAGCGAAGAATTCTGCTTCAGCGCGAGCTGGAAGGCTTCTATGGCTTGGGCATACTTGCGGTCGGCGTAGTAAGCCAGGCCCAGGTTGGCACGCGCTTCGCTCAGGTTTGGGTCGGCTTCGAGGGCCCGGGACAAGTGTTCCTGCGCCGCGCTGAAGTTGCTCCGCTCGAGCGCGTCAATCCCCTGCCGGACCTCGGCTTGGACCGCGGGTGACGGCTGCTGGCCCTTGACGCCAGCGTGGAGCAGGAAGATGCCGCACAGGAGTACCTGATTTGGCCGCCCCATGCGCACCATTCTACCGTAGTGGTTTGCGGTTCCGCGCGAGTTTTGGGCCAGAAGAAGCAAAAGGGCTGGCGCCGTCCGCAACGCCAGCCCAAAGGCTAACTGATATTCAGTTATCAGTTATCAGTTCTCAGTCAAGCCGGTTTTACAGTCGGTTCTTACTGACAACTGACGACTGACAACTGACTACCGAAAATGAGCCACGAAATCAGAAGTTCAGCTTCAATCCGAACTGAATCTCGCGGGGGTCATTAGCGCCGTTGATCTGTCCAAAATCGCCGTTGCCGAGACCGGTCGAAATCGAGTTGAACGAGGGGTGATTGAGGAAATTGAAGAACTCAGCCCTGAACTGATACTTCAGCCTCTCCGTGATCCCGCCATTCTTGTAAAGGGCGAAATCCCAGTTCCTCACGCCCGGCCCCCACACCGAGTTCCTTCCTGCGTTCCCAAATGTCCCTTTCGGCGCCTCAGCAAAACAGGAAGTGTTGAACCACTGCTCGACACTCCGAGGAGCGTTATTCGGATCGCAGCCCGCCGCGCGCACGCCAAACTGGCCGAAGTCGGAATTCACTCCGGCCTCGTCGCCGGCGGCATTTGTGATCGTGTTCGGTGTGCCGCTCTCTAAGGCAGCAACACCCGAAACTTCCCAGCCTCCCAAAACCCTACTGGCCAGATCATTGTGTCCCTTAAAGAAAGGAAGCTGGTAAACGTAGTTGAGGACGAGGATGTTGCGCCTTCCCCAGTCCGCCGGGCCGAAGTTGTACTTGATGTCATACGTGTTAATCGCATTGGCATAGAGGTCGGAGCCGTAGTCAAACGTATTAGAGTAGGTGTAAGCGGCTCCGAACTGCAATCCCCTGTGCAGGCGCCGCTGGACGCTCACCTGGAGCGCATCGTACCTCGAATTGGCGTCATTTAGACCTACCGTGAGCCCCCCAAGTCCTTGGTTCGGAAACAGGGCGGCCACCTGCACGCTTTGATTCTGGGGAAGGCCCTTGGTTCCCACCGGCAACTGGTTCAAGTCGGAATTGAGCACCAGGTGCCGGCCTCGCGTGCCGACGTAACCGACCTCCACCAAGGTATCCTGAGGGAGCAGGTGTTGAACGCTCAAAGTCCACTGATAGACGGCGGGGACCTTGGAAACCAGATCGCCGCCTGTGACCGGGATGGGGAGCTGCGGAAGCGTTGTTGACGTGGGAAGGCACTTCCTGCTCGCGTCAAGCTGGCCGGCCGGGCAATCGGCCCTCCCCGTGTTTGCGCCACCGATCACCTCCGCCGCGAGTTGAAACGGAGAATTGCCGCCCATCAACGTGACATCACTGAGCGTGAAGTGATTGTAGAAGATTCCTGCTCCGCCGCGGATCGACGTGGTCCCTTTTCCGAACGGGTCCCAAGCGAATCCGAGGCGCGGCTGGAAGAGGTCATAATGCTTCTGGAAAATCTCCGGCGCCAGTCCCTTCTGCAAGCCGAAGTCGCGCAGCTCTTTGTTGATGGCATCGTAATTCGAGCTGGTAAGCTCCTGGCCGAACACTGCGAAGTGTCCGATGGCGTCCCGCGGTAATTGCTGGCAGGGAGCGGAAATTCCGTTATACGGGTTGCCTCCGGTCACGAAACCGGTGGCTGGGTCCACGGTTTGCTGAATCCCCGGAAGGGTCGAGTAATTCAAGGGATTGAAGCTAGAGAAATTGCACCAGCGGCTGTGGTAAGGTGGGAAGTAGTCCCAACGCAAGCCGCCCTGGATGGTAAGACGGGGAGTCACTTTCCAACTGTCCTGGGCGAAGAGCCCCTTCTGGGTGGAAACCCACGGCGTGTAATTCCGAAACCCCAGCTCGCTGTAAACGCCGAAGTTGCCCAGGAACGCATCGGCGAGCGGCGCGCCCGTGGTGGTGGCTATGTTGGACCGATCAAAGGTGAACGTGCCGTTCAGGTTGTTCCCGATACCGCTCCCGGAGCCGGGAGTTACCCTGACCTGATCGCGGTCATTTTCGCCGTCCTGCTCGATCCAAAAGCCGGCCTTGAACACGTGATCGCCGTGAATCTTGGTCAGAATGTCCTGAAACACGAAGACCTTCCCCACGCTCCCGGAGGGGTAAGGCAGGCCGCTGATCGAGTCAAAGCCGTTAACGTTCACGGTGGGAATCTTCCCCGCGATGTCCTTGCTCGCATCACCGAAGACGTAAGGAAAATTGATTCCCAACGTGTCCCGTTTCAGTCCCGTCCCTCGGCTCAGATTGACGTGAACGATATCCTCGGTGGCGGTGAAGGCGAAATCGTTGAGCAGCGTCGGGCTGAAGCTGGTGGTGAGGTCCACGGTGGCGCCCCGCTCCGGAAACACGGGCGAGATCTGCAACAACTGGCTGCTTCCCGAAGTACCCCACGAGGGCAAGGCATCTTGCGTATAGTGGCGCAGCGTCACCGCGAGGTGCGACTTGATCTGGTCCATACTGTAGTCGACCTTGATGGTTTCCTTCCGGTCATTCGAGGGGCTTCCAATCTCTTGCACAAAGTTGCTCCCCAAGGCGGCGTTGGTGGGCGCTGCCATCGCCTGCACGAACGCCGAGCCGTTCGGGCTGAACAGGTCAGGCGGAATCGTGTTGTTGGGAAACGGCTGCCCTGCCACCAAGCCGTCCACACCATTCAGATAGGGCGGGACCGTCGGGCAGGGAAGGCCGGCGGTGCAATAGTCGGAAAAGTTTCCTCGCCGCGCCAATGTGGTCGGAACCGTTGCCACCGTGGTACTCGAAGTGCGAATGCGGCTCCACTCCTGGGACCAGTAAAAGAAGAGCTTGTTCTTGTGGGGAATCACCGGACCGCCAAAGTCGTAGCCGAAATTGTTGAACTTCAGAACGCTGACCGTCGGGGAGAAGAAGTTGCGCGCATCCAGAGCGTCGTTCCGGAGAAACTCATAGGCTCCCCCGTGGTACTGCTGCGCGCCGGACTTCATTTGAATCAGAATCTGGCCGCCGGCGCCGCGGCTGTACTCGGGCATATAGCCGGTGGTCACGATGTTGATCTCCCCGATGGCATCGATGCTGGGCGCTGCTACCATCGCGCCGTTGGCACGCGTTCGGGTGGAGGGCGAGCCTTCAATCTGGACGTTATTGGAATCGCCCCGCAAGCCATTCACGTGCGTATCCTGGGTGGCAAACAGATTCATCCCCTGAAAGCTGTTGAAGGAAAATGCCTGCACGACTCCGGGCTGGAGCGCCAAGAGCGTCGCAAAGTTTCGCCCATTAACGGGCATTTCCTCGATCTGCGTATCGTTGATGACGCGGGAGACTTTAGACTCCTCGGT
>QHZK01000544.1 GCA_003224635.1 Acidobacteriota bacterium
GTTTCGGCCCCGGTCTTCGGCCGCCCCGACGCGGCCGCCGCCGCCAAGCTCTTCATTGTGACCGCCGGCCCGTCCGAGGCGATTGAGCTGTGCCGTCCTCTGTTCGACGCGCTCGGCCAGAAGACGTTTGTCGTGGGGCCGGACGCCCCGGCGGCCAACGTCGTCAAGCTCGCGGGCAACTTTCTGATCGCGTCCGTTCTCGAGAGCCTGGGGGAAGCCCTGGCCCTGATCCGCAAGTCCGGCATCGACCCCGCGCGGTTCCTCGATTTCCTGACCAGCAGCCTGTTCACGGCGCCAGTCTACAAGACGTACGGCGCAATCATCGTGCAGGAGAAATACCACCCGCCAGGCTTCAAGGCTATCCTGGGGTTGAAAGATGTTCGCCTCGCGCTGGCCGCCGCAGAGGCGGCCGCCGTGCCCATGCCGCTCGCGAGCCTGGTCCGCGATCACCTCTTGACGGCCATCGCCCGCGGCCAGGGCGATCTCGACTGGTCGGTTGTGGCCCGAGTCTCGGCTGAAAATGCCGGGTTGAAGACGGATGCGGATTACTGATGACCCCATAACGCGGCGGCATTTTCTGTAGCGGCGGTCTGGGACCGCCGAACGGCGCTCATAGAGCGCCGCTACAGCACGGACGTCACCAGAGCACATGGCGAATAAGGCCAAGCCGGCGAAGGTCAGGGCCGCGAAAGCCAAGGCGCCGCGACAAGCCAAGTCCGGACTTGCCAAAACGCTTCGGCGGACGCGCCCAACCAAGCCTCCGAAAGGGCCTCGGAAGCGGCCTCGTAAGGACTACACCTCGCCCGAGCGAATGGCGAAGATTTTCGCGGCGCTCGACCAGCTCTTCCCGCGCGCCGAGTGCGCCCTCAAGCACCAAAACGCCTTTCAGCTTCTCGTCGCCACCATTCTTTCGGCGCAATGTACCGACGAGCGGGTTAACAAGGTGACGCCGGAACTCTTTCGGAAGCATCCGACGCCGCAGGACCTTGCCGCGCTTCGACCCGAAGCGCTTGAACCTGAAATCCGCTCGACGGGATTTTTCCGCAACAAGTCGAAGAGTATCGTGGGCGCGGCTCAGAAAATCGTCAGCGATTTCGGGGGCGAGGTGCCGCGGACCATGGACCAGCTTTTGTCCCTGCCCGGTGTCGCGCGCAAGACTGCCAACGTGGTCTTGGGCACGGCTTATGGCATCCCGAGCGGTGTCGTCGTCGATACGCACGTGTTTCGCATCGTGCACCGGCTGAAGCTCACGAAGGAGAACAGGCCGGAAAAGGTCGAGCAGGACTTGATGAAAATCGTGCCGGCGGACCGCTGGATTTCTTTCGGTCACCAAGTGATCTGGTTCGGAAGAAAAGTCTGCCAGGCGCGAAAGCCCCTTTGCGCTGCGTGCCCGCTCGAGACTGTCTGTGACTCGGCAGACAAGACGGTGTGAGCGTCATTCCATGCGGTTCACGCGGCATGATCGTCCGCTACGGACGCCGGCCCGGACTCGCCCCAAATGGGTTGTCTTCATCGCTGGCAGTCGTGCGGTTAACCGAAATCGTGTGAAATTTCAGCCAGGCCGTTTTCGCGCTTCTGATTTCTCGATGAAAACTAAAGACTTAAGGCTTGTGGCAAGGTTGGCGACGGACTTGCTTCCCTCCAAGAGTGTAGGAGGTAAAGTATGCGCAGTATCAAGGTGTTGGGACTGGGATTCGCTCTGTTGCTGGGGTCGTTGCTGTCTGTTGCCGCCTCGGCAAGAGAGCACACGACCACGAGCGCCGTGGTGTTCGTTGCCTATCGCGACGATGGTCACTACTATCGCGATCGCGACGACCGCTGCCGGCGCCATCGGGACCGCGATGACTGGCGTTGCCGGAAGCACCACCACCGACGACATCGTTGCGACCGCGACGACTACTGGCGGTAGCAGTTTGCTCGACACTTGCGGAGGCGTGGCGGGAGGGTCGCGGGATCTCGGTCTCGGGGGTAGTGGTGCAGCGCCTGTAGAGCCTAGCTGCGGGTACCTCTTGCCTGTCGTTTACCGCTGGATCGCACGACCGGGCGGCCAATTGCCGAGTCCTGCCGAAGCGATCGAAGTCTAGTCTTGGAAAAACACCCAGCGACCGCGCAGAAATCAGGCCGTAGATATCCAGCTCGCCCTTGGCGCCGACGTACACGCGCCCGCCCACCACGGTTGGGACGTTAAACCGGAGGCCTACTCCTGCCCGATCACGGCCGCTGTTGTGCTCGCTGTTATAGAGTTCGCGGGCGACGTTGGCGGCGTCGTAGGCGTGGAGCACCGCCGGCATTTTGTCAAGCTCATCCTCTATGATCTTCTTTCGACGCGCGCGAGGGCCGCGTCGGATGCCGCGTCCTCCGAAGTTCGTGTAGACATCACTCACTGAATCACTGTACCCTCTGCCTCGAAAATAATCCCAACAGCTTCAGGCCCACCAGGTCCGGGACCCGGAGCAACGGAGAACCAGGCATGAAAGAAGAAGGGCCATGCACGAGCCTGAGGTCCGGGGCTTGTTCCGCGCCGTCCGGTTCGAGAGCTCCTTCGAGGACTGGTATGTGCGCGAGCGTCGCGGTCG
>QHZK01000058.1 GCA_003224635.1 Acidobacteriota bacterium
CGAGCTCCGGCCGCCGTTCTCGCGCATTGACGCGATGGCCCCTGGTCTCCATCTCGGATGCCCAGCGGCGCCCGGTGTCGGACCTGGATCTGAACTGGCTTGCGACGGTCCACAATGGCCTCGACTTGGCCTCTACGTATTCCCTGGGGCCTGGCGACGCCGGCCACCTTGTCTTCCTCGGCCGGATCGCGCCGGAGAAGAATCCGGTCCTTGCGATCCGGATGGCGATTCAGGCCGGTGTGCCGATCAAGATCGCGGCCCGGATCGACCGAGCGGACGAGGAGTACTTCGAAAGTCAGGTCCGGCCGATGCTCAGCCACCCGCTCGTGGAATGGATCGGTGAGCAGGATGACCGGGCCAAGAATGAACTGCTTGGCTCGGCTAGGGCACTTCTCATGCCGGTCGATTGGGATGAGCCCTTCGGGCTCACATTCATCGAAGCCCTAGCCTGCGGCACCCCGGTGATCAGCTCGCCACGCGGGTCGCTGCCCGAAATCGTTCGACATGGGCTGGACGGCTTCCTCTGTAACGACGAAGAGGCGCTGGTCCGCGCCTGCCGTGAGGTGGTGAAGCTCGATCGACACTCCTGCCGACAAGGAGCGCTGGAGCGCTTCTCGAGCCAGCGCATGGTGGAGGGCTACGAGCGTGCGTACTCCGCCGTTCTAGCGGGCGATTCGGTGGCGGCCTGAACACCGGGCGCGAATGTATAGCCCAAACCGCCGCGCGCGCGTCCTCTATATGTAAGTACGGGTGAGAGCCGTCCGTCTCGCGTTTCGGGCAGGATCGACCGAGGAAGTCGGCGATGGCTGGGGCGCTGACACCCAGCCGGGTCGATGGCTCAACCGTGTCACAGATGTGTCACGCCTTCGCGGAACTAGGAGGACACAGGAGGACATGAGGGGACACGACGACGCGCGAAATCGAGTGCAGGAGGACACTGGAGGAACCGGCGGGACAGGGGAGGACACGACCTACGCAGGGTTCGGGACCGTGAGGCCCGGGTTCAAATCCCGGGCCCCCGACCAGTGTCCTGTCTCAGGACATCGAGGACACCTGTTGCAAGACATTGTGCACAGGCCAGCGGCCTCGGAGCGGTTGGTAGTCGCGCTTTGGGTCGATGGAGAGTTCGCGGATGAGCTCACCATCCTCGGTGACGATTCGGACGTGCGGGCCAGCGACAAATAGCCTGACCCTTCGGTTCTTATGGGCTTCGCCGACCGGGATGTGGCGGAGCTTGCCGAGGTAGCGGAGGGTGACCTTACCGAAACGGTCGATCTTGTCGCGACGGACGCGGTGGTCGATGGCTTCGGTGTTCGCGACGGGCTTCGCCTTGACCTTGGTGTCGAAGACCGCCATGGGCGTCTGCCGATTGAGAGAACGATGGGGTCGGTGATTGTTGTAGTAGTCGAGGAAGACACGGAGCTGCGGCTGCAGTTCTTGGAGGGTGGCCGCGGGTGGTTGCTTCTTGAGGAAGCGTTTGAGGGTCTGGTGGAAGCGCTCGACCTTACCGCAGGTCTGAGGGTGATAGGGAGTGGAGTGCTTGAAGATGATGCCCAGGCTCTCGAGCTCTGACTCGAGGGCGACCTTGCCGCGGCGGGAGCGTCCGGTGAAGACGGCAGCGTTGTCGCTGAGGAGCGAGGCGGGGAGCCCGAACGTATTCGAAGCGGTGCGGAAGACCCTGACCACGTCCAGAGCCTTGACCGTGAGAAAGCAGGTAGAGGCCAGGCCGATGCGGGAATGGTCGTCGAGCAGGTTCAGGATCTCGACTGGCGTGCCGTCGGCGAGCTGCCAGGGCGTGGAGTCGAGCTGCCAGGTCTCGTTGGGCAGCTTGGCGACGAAACGGATGAATGAGGAGCGCGGTCGCTTGTGGGGTTGTGCAGTGATGAGGCCGTTGCGCTTCAGGATCCGCCAGATCGTGGCGGCCGACGGCCCGCCACGGGACTGGCGTGCGAGGTGATAAAGGATGGTCTGGGGGCCGGCGTCATGACCGGCGCTGGTCAGCTCGTCGCGCAGCTTGAGCACGTTGGCGACGATGTCGGCGCCAGTTTGATGAGAACACGACCGGGGTCGACGCGACCTCGGTTCTAAGGACGCGTACCCGCCTTCCTTGAATCTCTGCAGCAGCCGGTAAATCCAGCTCCGAGAGATCCCGTGGTCGCGGGCGAGGGTCGCAGGGCTGCGGTGTTCGAACACGATGGCATCGACGATGTAGCAACCGAGCGCTGACATGGACCACCTCCGATCAAGGTGGTGTCCACTATGTCCTGCGACATCTGTCCACTATGTGGTGAAATCACACACCCCCGACCAGTTTCTTGAACACACAATGAGTGCCGCCGACCTTCGCCGGGGCGAATTTGGCCCTGGAGATCACGGGGAGATCACAGGCTTAGCAAGCCGGAGCAAGAGCTCTCAGAAAGGAAGGAGGCCCTTCTTGTGGGGCCTCCTTCACGAGTACGACATTCGAGCGCTACTTGCCGACGTTCGCCCACGGGTCGGGGGACTCCACTGGGGCCGGACGGTTGCGCGACGGGGCGTTCTCTCCGGGCACCTCGCGGTCGAATGCGAACGGCTTGGTAACGCCAAGGTTGGAGGGGCCAACGGTGCTGCGCAGCGTGTAGACGCCGGTAAGTCCAATGGCCAGGGCGCAGAACAGCGCCACTATGAGGACGAACGAACGGGTCGAGATGCGGCCGAAGTTTTCACGGAGCTCCAATTTATTTGCCTCCTCAGGCGTTGGACCGGGCCGGGGTGGCGCGGTCGATGGTCTGACGGCAGGGGCGCTCGGTCCGGCTCAGCCGCCGGGAGAACCGACGTCGCGAGATCCGTCTCGGTCAGGCGTTGGTTGAGTTACGAATATGGCTCGCGCAAGGTTTCTCACTAAATCGAATCCTCCTGTACTTTGTCGATCAGTCGAGCGGCGGTCGCTCGAGAACCTGACAGGAGAGTAGGTCTGGCTCCGGCGCGGCACATCTGTGTCAGCATCCACTCGCGATTGTGGCCAGCACGGATGCCGTCACGCGACTCTTATGGCACCATCGCCCAGTTGGCGCGCCAGACGGTGCTGATTGTCGACGACCATTCCGCCTTTCGTCAGGCGACAACCGCCCTGCTCGAGGCCGAGGGGTTTCGGGTTGTCGGTGAGGCCGCCAATGGCGAGGAAGCCATTCGAGCTGTGGCGCTGCTCCGGCCAGAGGTCGTTCTCCTTGACATCCAGCTACCCCGAGTCGACGGTCTGGAAGTGGCAGAGCGGCTGGCGGCGCGACCCGATCCGCCTGCCATCGTGCTGATCTCGAGTCGCAGTGCGGCATCGTACGGGCGGCGGCTTCTGCGCTCTCCCGCGAAGGGCTTCATAGCCAAAGACGTGCTATCCGGACAGGCGATCGCAGCTCTTCTCGCCCCGTGAGCTGGCGGCGGCTCCGCTGGCCGGCCGCGTTCGGTGGACTCGTGATTGGGCTGGCTTCGGTGTGGCCGCTGCTCCAGTCTGGCGAGCCGGTCAACTGGGCGCCGGATCTGGTCACTGGATGGACGCTCATCACCTGCGGCTTGGTCTCTGCCGGATGGCGACCAGAGAGTCGCAGCGGAGACCTGCTGATAGCAACCGGCATCGCCTGGTTCTTGCCGAACTTCAACTACCTGGAGCCGGCGATCCTTGGTCAGGTGCTGGCGGCCATGGTGTTCGTCCATCGCGGCCCTCTCCTGCATCTGCTGTTCACGTATCCCTCGGGCCGCTCTTCCTCGGTGTTAACACGGATGGCGATCATCGCCGGCTACGTCGCCGCTATTGCGTATCCCGTGTGGCAGCACCCGCCCACGGGGATCGTGTTGGCAGCGCTCGTGTCCGTCGTCGTCGCGAGCCAGTCCTTCCGAGCCCTTGGCGCAACCCGCCGCACAACCGGCGTGGTCGTTTGCAGTGCTCTTGGGTTGAGCGTTTTCATGGCCGGCACAACGTTCCTGCCCCCCGCGATGGCGAGTGCCATCCTCCTGACATACGACGCGATCCTTGTGGTTATCGCCGTTGCCCTCACCGCCGGCCTGCGGTTTGCATGGTGGACGCGTTCAGGCGTCACTGACCTCGTTGTGGAGCTTGGCGAGTCTCCATCGGCGACTCTTCGCAGTGCGCTCGCCAGCGCTCTCGGGGATCCGAGTCTGCTGGTGGGTTACTGGTTACCTGACGTGCAGGGATTCTTCGATGCCGAAGGAAACGCTGTTGTGGTGTCGCAGGACGGGTCGCGCCAGTCCAGCACGCTGATCAAACGTGATGGTCAGCCTGTGGCCATCCTCGTTCATGACCCGGCGGTTGCGAGCGATCCTGGGCTTATCGAAGCGATCACCTCATCGGCCAGGCTGGCTACCGCCAACGTGCGCCTTCAGGCCGAAGTGAAGGCCCGTCTGGCCGAAGTTACCGCTTCGCGCCGGCGGATCCTCGAAGCGGGAGACGCGGAGCGCAGCCGTCTGGAGCGCCGTCTCCGAGATGGGCCTGAGCTGCGCCTCGGTGGCCTGGCTGCCAAGCTTCGTGCGGCGCGGGGATCGGCCGGCGACGACCACACGCTGGAGCTCATCAGGCACGCCGAATCGCAACTCGTGGCCACGCGGGAAGAGATGCTCAGGCTGGCACGTGGCATACATCCGCGTGAACTGTCCGACCATGGCCTTGCTGCGGCGCTCTCGGCGCTGGCCAAGGACTTTCCAGTACCCGTTGAGCTTGCCGTCATGCAGATCGAGAGTTCTCAGGCAGCGCAGGCCTGCGCCTACTTCGTGTGCTCGGAAGCTCTGGCGAACGTGGCGAAACACGCATCGGCCTCGCGCGTCACCGTCTCGGTGAAGCGGGATGGCCGGCATCTACTCATCGAGGTTCGAGATGACGGAGTCGGGGGAGCTGAACGCGATCGGGGCGCTGGACTGAGCGGACTGGCCGATCGAGTCGAGACGCTCGGAGGAACACTTTCGGTAGAGAGTCCTCCCGGTCGCGGGACTCGCGTGCTCGCATCTATTCCCGTTTAGGCGCTCAAGATCGCATCAAGCAGCTAGCCGGAATCGCGAGCGGTTGTCCCGGGGATGTGGAGCCTTTCAACGCTTGGATCTGGTCAATGAAGAACTTCGTTCGCGCGTCGCGGTCCAGCCATTCGTAGACAATCGCGAAGGATGTCTGCAGCGCGGCGATGTCGGCCGGGGCTGCCAGTGCGAAGCGAGTTCCAAGGGCGCATTCCTGTTCGATATAGCTGCCGTCATCGCCGACGAAACCCATAGAGTCCCTGGTGGCAGCGGATAGCGCCTCCTGAAGCCATTCTCGGTCCTGCGAACTGATTGAACCAAGGCGCACCGGGTTCGCGAAGAGCACGTTGACCCCCGGCCACAGGACCACGTTTGCAGTGATGTACGGCGCCGCCCGCGAGAGATATGGCTCCTGAAGTGAATAGCCGCGGATGCCGAACTCAAATCCCTGGATGTCGCCGGTGTCGAGGTAGTGCCGGCGCAGATCACCGCTGGCCTCGACCGGAACCGCTCCCAGCGCCCGGATCGCCTGCTCCTGCGTTTCCGACCGATAGGTTCCGAACGAGATGCCCCTCCAATCCCGTGGACCGAGTAATGGACGCTGGACTGCCACCGGCACGTGCAGCGCGCCAGCGAAAACTCCGAGCCCGCTCAAGTTGAGGCTGTGCAGCTGCTCGAGCATCTGGCGGGTCAGGTTGCTCTCGATGACTGCTTTCTGGAGCGGATAGCCGTCGATGAGCATTGGAGCCGAAAGAGCGCGTAGTCCAAGCACCCCCATCGAGTCGAAAACGCCGGCGCCGGTAATGCCGATGTCAACCCTGCCCGAAGCCACAGCCTGGACCACTTGCGCTTCGTTGTCCGGCGCAAAACCTCCCACGCTGTTGATGACTTCGATCCGCATCTGGCCCGCTGACAACGCAGACACGCGCTCGATGAAATCGGCGGCCGCGCGATTCTGGCTCAGTAGGTCGAGACTTGTGTTCGCCAGCCGAAACACGACCGGCTCGCCGATCGCACCTGCCTTGTTGGGCACGCCAGGAGCCATGCAGCCGCAGATACATGCGACCAGGGCCAGGCCGAGCCACGACATCCGGCAACAGGCTTGCAACGCTATTGCTCCAGCAGCGTGATCTTCAGCTCGACGAGTGTCCCATCTCGCTCGAGGGCGAACACTTCACCGTGCGGCCCGAAAAGAGGCGACGTCCCAAGCGAATCGTGTGGAGCGCCGGGCCATTCTCCGACGAGCTTGTGCTCGCGATTGAAGACCAATGAGTCGGCACCCTGCCCGCCCACGTAATCGGGCATGTCCCCCTGAGGGCCACAGGCCGTCACGTAGGTATTGCCCTGAGCGTCGACTGTGACTTGGCACGGACCCCCCAACAGCAGCGATCCAATGTCGAAGGCATCGACCTTGTGGCCGTCGGCATCGAGGTAGATGACTCGGTCCCGTTCGGGGAGCGCAGCCAGCAGCCTGCCGTGGGAATCGAGGCTTCTGGGCAGAATGCCGTGGTTCAGATCCGGATCGGAAGAGACCCCCGGGACGATGCGCCAGACGAGCATTCCGGCCGCCGAGAATTTTGTCGTTCCGTTGTCATCCAGGATGTAGGTGTTGCCGTCGCCATCGACTGCCAGGAAGTCGGGCGAGAGCAGCTGATCGCTCCCGAACTGCTTGACAAAGCGACCGCCAGAACTGAACACCTGGACGCGATCGTTTCCGCTATCTGACACATAGACCAGGCCACTTGATCCGACTGCAATCCGGCCATGCGGGTCACCAACGGGTCCGTTGAACTGGAACTGCCCCGGTCCCGCGCCCTGGCTTCCCCAACGCCGAAGCACCGTTCCTTGCGGCGAGATGACGGTCACTCTGTTGCTGTTGTCCGTGACGTAGATGTTTCCGTCGGGACCGATCGCGAGGTCGTCCGGATACTGCAACCCTAGGGACTCTACGCTCCAGTGATTGACGACTAAGAACGGGTTCGGGAGGGACGGCGAAACTGAAGTGCTGCTGCCGCAGCTTGCTGCCAGGACGACCACGCAGAGCGCGATGATGGCGTTAGAAGAGAGACTGGAAAGAGGCTGGGGCGGTGGCCAGTAGAGAGGCCGCCCATAAAGGCTCGGCTGCATGAAGGTTTCTCGGCAACCGCCTTCCATAACCTGCGTACCTCTCTTCACCTTCTTCGAAACTGCGCCGATCCTAAGCCCAGATCTGAAGCCTTGTCATTGCGGCCAGCCACATAGCTGACTGTGGAGGGTACGAACGCCGTCCCGGTTGGCCGATGCCACAATGCGGGCCAATGAAGGCGGTAGCGGCGCGATTGGCGGCTCCGCTGCGCCTGGCTAGCGCCCTGCTCGCCTTGGCGGTCGCCAGCATAGGCATGGCGATCGCCGAAGGCCCCGGCCAGTCGACCACGTACGCTGGCACTTCGTCCGCTGGCGCTGTCTTGACTGTGACCGCTGGTCTCGGGCTCGCCTTGGCCGGGGTCGTGACGGCGCTCGGCGCGAGTCAGCGGCGGATCGGAGATCTCGCGATGGCTTCCGGCGTCTCGTGGTTTGCGCCACTGTTCGTGGCCTGGCAGGCGGGACCGCCTCTTGTGCGCAGCTTTGCTGCGTTGGTGAGCCCGTTGGCGTTTCCGCTCACCCTGAATCTGCTCCTCGCGTTTCCCACCAGAAGAACGCCTGGCATCCCGGCCCGATTGGTGGTGGCTGCCGTCTATGCCGAGGGGCTGTTGGCGGGGGCGCTGCTCGCCATCTTTCGCGATCCCTATCTCGACCGGGGCTGTTGGGCGAACTGCACCGCGAATGTGTTCTTGATCAAGCCGCTTCCCTCACTGGTGCAGGCGGTAGAGACTGCCGACCGCTGGTTCGTCGCGGCGGCGGCGGTGGTCATGGTCGGATTCTGCCTCGCTCGCCTCGCCTCCGGGCCCAGAGGCGCACGCCGGTCAAGCAGTTGGGTCCTGGTCCCCGGGATTGTTTTTGGATTGACGGTGGTCTCGCATGCGGCGCTCCTCGAGCGCTTTACGGTCGAGAAACCGTTCAACGCAGCCCTGGCGGCCAATTTCGATGTTATGGCCGCGGCACTTGCAGTTCTTGGCGGCGGCTTGCTTGCCGTGACCATAGAGATGCAGTTGAAACGAAACGGTGTCGCACGGATCGTCATGAATGCAGCAGAGGCACCGGCTCCCGGATCGATGCAGTCGGCCCTCGCAAAGGCGCTCGGAGACGCCACGCTACAACTTGCGTACTGGCTGCCGGACCGGCAAGGCTTCGTCGACGCGTACGGGCGCGCGGTTGACGAGCCAGAGCCGAAGCCAGCTCGCGCCGTGACACGCGTCACCAGGCGAGAAGCCGCCGTCGCCGTCGTCTCTCACGCAGGCTCAGTCGCCGGCCTGATCAAGGAGATGGGTCCCGCCATGCGCCTCGGACTGGAAAATGAGCGGCTGCAGGCGGAAGTGCTGGCGCGATTGGGAGAGCTCCGGGAGTCCAGGGCGCGAATCGTCCAGGCTTCAGACGACGAACGCCGGACGCTGGAGAAAAACCTCCACGACGGGGCACAGCAGCAGCTCCTCGCTCTGTCCTACAACCTCCGGCTTGCCCGTGCCAGCGCCGCCGCCCGGAGCGAGCCGGCCGCCGAGGTAGCACTGGTCGCTGCGATGCAGGACGCCCAGCAAGCGCTCGAGGAACTGCGCGACCTGGCTCACGGGATCTACCCGGCGGTGTTGATGGAGGCTGGCCTGACTCCTGCATTGGAGTCTCTGGCGGATTCGGCACCGGTCGTCGTGCAGATCAAGGGCCGCGATCAGAGATTTCCGACGGCGGTCGAGAATACGTTCTATTTCGTGGCGGTGGATGCGCTGACGGATGCGATCGAACGGGGCGCCACCCTTGTCACGATCGTCGTTGCGCATGATGATCACCGCATCTCGATGGTCGTTCAGGACGATGGGTCCGCGCGCACGTCGCGTATGGTCTCGCTCGCCGATCGAGTCGGTGCGCTGGACGGCACCGTTGCCCTTGAGTCGAATATTTGCGGAGTCGAAGTGCCTTGCGACCCGCTTCATGACGCGTAACTTGGCACTACCGCGAGTGGTGGTCGCCGACGACGTGATGTTGACGAGAGAGGGCATCGTGCGGCTACTGGGTGAGGCTGGTGTCGAGGTGGTCGGACAGAGCAGAGACGCCACCGAGCTGATGAAACAGGTCCGCTCGTTGCGTCCGGATGTAGCGATCGTCGACATCAGGATGCCCCCGACGCACACGGACGAAGGGCTGATCGCAGCTCGCCAGATTCGGTCCGAGTATCCGAAGGTAGGCGTGCTGGTCCTCTCGCAGTACGTCGAGCCTGCTTACGCGATGGAACTCATCAAGGCGTATCCGGAACGAATCGGATATCTCTTGAAGGATCGCGTTTTCGACGTAGCGACGGTAGTGGATGCGCTGCGCCGGATCATGGAGGGCGAGACTGTAATAGACCCGACGATCGTCTCCAAGCTGGTTGGGCGACGTCGTCGAGAGGACCCACTCGCCGACCTGACCCAACGCGAGCGGGAGGTCCTGGGACTCGTTGCGGAGGGGATGTCGAACGGAGCCATCGCTCGCCATCTCCTCTTGACGGAGCGCACGGTTGAGGCACACGTAACGCAGATCTTTCAGAAACTTGGGTTGTTCGAGTCACCGGACCAACACCGCAGAGTTTTGGCAGTCCTCACCTTCCTCCGGTCGTAACAGTCGCTTCTTGTTGGGTTTAGTAGGAACCTTTAGCGACCTGCTGTGTCACAGCCGTGTCACGCATTCCCGGAACCAGGAGGACACGGGAGGACTCGAGAGGACACGACGAGCTCGGCGATTGAGTACAGGAGGACACGCAAGGAACCGCCGGGATACGGAAGGACACACCGTTGTGCCGGTTCGGGACCGTGAGGCC